>NZ_LGQU01000047.1:0-28075 GCF_003115935.1 Azospirillum sp. TSH20 | reverse complement strand
TCTCGCACAAAGCTATGCTTTGTGCTGACGCGGCAGGCGGACCGTAGGTCCGCTGAGAGCGGGGGAGGTTAGGTGGGGGTCTAACGTCAAACCCCAGCCGACACCCCTACTGAAACGCCACCTCCGCCAGGCTGCGCAACTTGCGGGAGTGCAGTGTCTCCATCCCGTGCTCGCGCAGCAGTTCCATCGCCAGCACGCCGATCTTCAGATGCTGGTCGACCCGCTCGCGATAGAAGCGGTCGGCCATGCCGGGCAGCTTCAGCTGACCATGCATCGGCTTGTCCGACACGCACAGCAACGTCCCGTACGGCACGCGGAAGCGGAAGCCGTTGGCGGCGATCGTGGCGCTTTCCATGTCCAGCGCGATCGCGCGGCTCTGGCTGAAGCGCATCAGCGGCTCGCGGTGGTCGCGCAGCTCCCAGTTCCGGTTGTCGATGGTCGCCACCGTGCCGGTGCGCATGATGCTCTTCAGGTCGAAACCCGACAGCCCGGTCACCCGCTCCACCGCCGTCTCCAGTGCCCGCTGAACCTCGGCCAGCGCCGGCACCGGCACCCACAGCGGCAGGTCGGCGTCCAGCACATGGTCCTCGCGGACATAGCCGTGGGCCAGCACATAGTCGCCCAGCCGCTGCGTATGCCGCAGCCCGGCGCAATGGCCCAGCATCAACCACGCATGCGGGCGCAGAACCGCGATATGGTCGGTGATCGTCTTGGCGTTCGACGGGCCGACGCCGATGTTCACCAGCGTGATGCCGTTGCCGTCCGGACGTTTCAGGTGATAGGCCGGCATCTGCGGCATGCGCGTCAGCTTGGCCGAGACGGCATCCACGGTCCCGCCGAGATTCTGGTTGGTGGTGACGATGTCGCCCGGCTCGACGAAGCTGTCATATTGGCAGCGATAGGCCGCCAGTTCGGCATCGCCGGTCGGCTCCATGATCTCGCGCGACAGCCGGATGAACTCGTCCACATAGAATTGGTAGTTGGTGAACAGGACGAAGTTCTGGAAATGCTCCGGCGCTGTGGCCGTGTAATGGCGCAGCCGGTGCAGCGAGAAATCCACCCGGGGAGCGGTGAACAGGGCCAGCGGCTTCACCGCATCCGGCCCGCCGTCGCAGGTGCCGTTGACGATGGTGTCGTCCATCCGCGCCAGATCGGGCAGGTCGAACAAGTCCGGCAGCTTGGTCAGCCGGTCCGGCGGCAGATCGCCTTCCACATACATGCCGTTGGGAAAGGCGAAATGGATCGGGATGGCTTCCTCGCTGACACCGACCTCCAGCGGGACGCCATGGTTGCGCAGCAGAAGCGTGAACTGTTCCAGCAGATAGCGTTCGAACAGGTCGGGCCGCGTCACCGTGGTGGAATGGACGCCGACCCCCTCGACGAAGCCATAGGACAGCCGGGTGTCGACCCCGGCCCCCGACACGGCGGTCAGCCGCACATAGGGGTAATAGGCCCGGTTTCGTCCGCCTTCCTCTTCGCCCTGGGTATAGGCGGCGAAGCGGTCGCGCAAGTATGCGGTGTTGCGGTCATAAATGTCCCGCACGCAGGCCAGTGCGGCTTTGGCATCGGTGAAGCGCCCGGCCGACCCGGGCTGGAGCGGGGCTTTGTCATTCATGTCATCAAAGATGGGGTACGAACGACAAGCTGGGAAGGCCGAATTTCGGCCAACCTCCGGTGCTTACCCAATCGGCGATGACCGTTCCCCGGCCGGTCAGTCCGCGTTCAGTCCCATCAGCGACTTGGCGAAGGCATCCGCATCGAACGGGCGCAGGTCATAGACGCCCTCGCCGACGCCGATGGCGTGGACCGGGATCTTGAACTTCTCCGCCAGCGAGACCAGCACGCCGCCGCGGGCGGAGCCGTCCAGCTTGGTCAGGATCAGGCCGTTGACGTTGACCATGTCGCGGAAGATCTCGACCTGACTGTGCGCGTTCTGGCCGGTGGTGGCGTCCAGCGTCAGCAGGGTGGTGTGCGGCGCCGTCTCGTCCAGCTTCTTGATGACGCGGACGATCTTGCGCAGTTCCTCCATCAGGCCGGTCTTGTTCTGCAGCCGGCCGGCGGTGTCGATCAGCAGCACGTCGACCTTCTCGGCCCGGGCGCGTTCCAGCGCGTCATAGGCCAGCCCTGCGGCGTCCGCCCCGGTGTCGCGGGCAACGACCGGGCAGCCCGTGCGCTCACCCCAGATCTTCAGCTGGCTGACGGCGGCGGCGCGGAAGGTGTCGCCGGCGGCCAGCATCACGCTCTTGCCCTCCGCCTTGAACTGGCGGGCCAGCTTGCCGATGGTGGTGGTCTTGCCGGTGCCGTTGACGCCGACGACCAGGATGACATGCGGCTTCAGCGCCGGGTCCAGCACCAGCGGCTTGGCAACCGGCGCGACGATCTTCGACACCTCGGCGGCGAGCGTCGACTTGACCTCCTCCGGCGAGACCTCCTTGCCGAAGCGGGTGCGTGCCAGTTCCGCCGTGACCTTCGCCGCGGTGGCCGGGCCGAGATCGGCTGTGATCAGCAGCTCCTCCAGTTCCTCCAACGCCTCATCGTCCAGCTTGCGCTTGGTGAAGATGCTGGTGATGCCGTCGGTCAGCTTGGACGAGGACTTCGACAGCCCTTCCTTCAGCTTGGCGAACCAGCCTTTCTTGGTCGGCGGCGCTTCTTCGGCAGCAGCAGGGGCAGCCGCGACCGGTGCCGGGGCGGGCGCCGGCGGCAACTCGGGAACGGGTTCCGGCTCCGGCGCCGGAGGCGGAGCCACCGGTACCGGGGCGGGCGGCGGCTCGACCGGAGCGGCAACGGCAGGAGGCGTGACCGGGATCGGCGCGACCGGAGGCTGCGTGATCGGAGCGGGCGGCGGCTCGGCGCTCGGCGGCGCGGGCGCCATTTCCGGCACCGGCTCGACTTCCGGCATCGGCGGCGGCGGAGCGGCCGGCGGCGCGTGCGTCTTTTCCGCTTCCGGTTCTGGCGCCGGCGTGGCGGTGTCCAGATTCACCGATCCGTTCTTCGCCGCCTCTTCCTTGGGAGCGGTCTCTTCGGGCTTCTTGCGGCCGAACCAGCGGAAAATCATGGAGTGTCCACTATAAGAGAGGTCAGAGCGGGGTGCCGGTCAGCACGCCGTCCTTGATGCCGGTGATGGCGGCGGGCACCAGCGAGCCGGGCGCGAAGGTTTGACCCAGGCGGATCGCGGCGAAATGCTCGGTGCGGCCCAGGTCGTCCTTCTCGACCAGCACCGTGGCAGTGCGGCCGACGAGGCTCGCCAGCGTGCGGGCCTCCGCCGCTTCGCCGACGGCGCGCAGGCGGGCGGCGCGCTCCTTGCGGACGGCGCCGTCGACCTGCGGCATGCGGGCGGCCGGCGTCCCGGGGCGCGGGCTGTAGGGGAAGACATGCAGCCAGGTCAGGCCGCACTCCTCCACCAGCCGCATGGTGTTCTGGAACATCTCCTCGGTCTCCGTCGGGAAACCGGCGATGAAGTCGGCGCCGAACACCACGTCGGGCCGGATCGAGCGCACCCGCTCGCAAAACGCGATGGAATCGGCGCGGCCATGGCGGCGCTTCATCCGCTTCAGCACCATGTCGTCGCCGGCCTGGAGCGACAGGTGCAGGTGCGGCATCAGGCGCGGCTCGTTCTCGATCAGGCGCCAGAGGTCGTCGTCCATCTCGATGCAGTCGATGGAGGACAGGCGCAGCCGCGGCAGTTCCGGCACCAGGGCCAGCAACCGGCGCACCATCTGCCCCAGCGACGGCGAGCCCGGCAGGTCGGGGCCGTAGCTGGTGATGTCGACGCCGGACAGCACCACCTCGTTGTAGCCGGCCTTTACCAGCGCCTGGACCTGTTCGACGATGCCGCCGATCGGGACGGAGCGCGACGGACCGCGGCCATAGGGGATGATGCAGAAGGTGCAGCGGTGGTCGCAGCCCTGCTGAACCTGAACGAAGGCGCGGGCGCGGTCCTCGAACCCGCCGATCAGGTGACCGGCGGTCTCCTTCACCGACATGATGTCGTTGACCAGAACCTTCTCGGCCGGCGGCAGGCCCCAGCTTTCCGGCTGAAGCTTTTCCTGGTTGCCCAGCACCTGATCGACCTCCGGCATCGCGGCGAAGCGCTGCGGGTCGATCTGCGCGGCACAGCCGGTGACGACGATGCGGGCGTCCGGCCGCTCGCGCCGCAGCTTGCGGATGGTCTGCCGCGCCTGCCGCTCGGCTTCCGAGGTCACGGCGCAGGTGTTGACGATCACCACGTCGTCCAGCCCGGCGCTACGCGCATGGTTGCGCATCACCTCGGACTCGTAGGTGTTGAGGCGGCAGCCGAAGGTGACGATCTCGGGGCCATCGGTCTTCAGCACGACATCATCGGGCATGGTCAGCCCCTCCCATACCGGGCAAGGGGGCGCCGGTGATCGAAGAATAGAGAACGGCGGGATCAAGATCGGCCCCGTTCGGCCAGACCACAGTCCCAAGCTCCGGGTCGACGCGAACCGCGGCGAAGGTTTCCGGTTCGCGCAGCACGGCAAACACTCCGGTGAAAGGAACCAGGGCGGACACGTCGACATTCCCCTCCGCACCATCCTCGAATCGGAGGTGCAGGCGGTAGCCATCGAGCGGCTTGGCGGCGACAATATCCTTCAGCATCGGTTCATTCCAGCGGAGCAATCTGAGTCAGAGGCGCGTGCATTCGTGCCAGTTCCCAGTCGTTCTTCAACTCTTCCCTATGTAGGGCAGCCCACTCCATGACAAGCCCCAAGGCTCTCGGGGAAAGTTCGCCTTCCATGATCCCGAGCGTTGTGATGTCGATCGCGGCTTTCTGGTTGCCATACCGCACATGGAAATGCGGAGGCGAGTGATCGTTGTAATACATGGCTATGATGATGCCGAAAAATCGGCAGATTTCAGGCATCGACCTGTCCGCCTGAAACCAGTTCAGCCGAAAGCCGGCCACTGAAGGCGAGCGCCACCGGGCCGGTCATCAGGACGCGGTCGTCTTCGGTCCACTCGATTGTCAGGGTGCCGCCGTCCAGCAGGATGTCGGCCTTGCGCCCGGTCAGGCCGCGGCGGGCGGCGGCCACCAGCGTGGCGCAGGCGCCGGTGCCGCAGGCCTGGGTGATGCCGGCGCCGCGCTCCCACACCCGCATTCGGATGGCGCTGGGCGACAGGACCTGAGCGAACTCGATGTTGGAGCGCTCCGGGAAGCTCGGGTGGTTCTCGAACACCGGGCCGACCTCGGCCAGCGGCACCGCCTCGGCATCGTCGACGAAGAAAACGGCGTGCGGGTTGCCCATGTTGACCGCGACCGGAGCCGCGAAGCCGCCATGCTCCACCGATTCGACCCGCAGCGTGTCGGTGGGGGCGGCCAGCGGGATGGCGCTCCAATCCAAGCGGGGCGGACCCATGTCGACCGTGATGCGGCCGTTGTCGGCGCGATAGGCGTGCAGCAGACCCGCGGCGGTCTGGAAGCTGGCGCGGTCGCGCCCGCTCTCCTCCATCAGCAGCCAGCCGACGCAGCGCGACGCATTGCCGCAGGCCGCCGCTTCGCTACCGTCCGCGTTGTGGATGCGCATGAAGGCGTCGGCCCCAGGTGCGTCCGTGCGTTCCAGAATGATGAACTGGTCGCATCCCACGCCGGTCTTGCGGTCGGCGATGGCGCGCACCTCCGCGCCTGAGGGGCGGTAGGGTTCGGAACGGGCGTCGATCACGACGAAGTCGTTGCCGAGGCCGTGCATCTTCAGAAATTCGCGGGTCATGGCCGCCGTTATATGGCGAGCCGCAGGGATAAGTCCATAAGGCGCCGCGCAACGCAGATTCGCGGGCGCCTCCAGATGGCTGGGCCCCCCGTTATGCCCCCTTGAACACCAGATGCTTCGACGCCGCGAAGTTGAAGAACATGCCGGCGATCGACCCGGCGGCCACCGCCAGGAACGGGTGCTCGGCGACCATCTGCACGCTCGATTCCAATCCCACCGACACGCCGTAATTCACCACGCCGCCGATGGCGTTGGCGGCGATGAACTTGGCCCACTGGCGGTGCAGCGGCTCGCTCACGGCGCCACGGAAGGTGAAGGCGCGGTTCAACGCCCAGGTGGCGGTCGCCGCCGCGAAGAAGGACGGCACGCGGGCGGCGAAGAACTGCAGCCCCAGCGCCAGGCCGGCGTAGAGCACGATCGTGTCCACCACCAGCCCGACGACGCCGACGACGCCGAACTTGGTGAATTGCACGCCCAGCCGGCCGAGCCGGCTGTCCAGCAGGCTTGCGACCGATGCCATCACCGGCGCTCGTCCCCGCGTGCGCCGGCCAGCGGCGGGTGGTTGCCCGGCGCGCGCAGCGACAGGTAGCTCATGCGCTTGGCCTCGCGGCGGCCATGGGTGACGGTGTCCAGGATCAGGCCGCAGGTCAGGCTGAGGAAGGCCAGCAGCATCAATCCGGTGGCGAGCAGGGCGGTGGGGAAACGCGGCACCAGCCCGGTCTGGAAATAGGTCGCGATCACCGGCAGGCCCAGGATCACCGACAGCAGGGCCAGCAGCCCGAAGGCGGCGGAGAAGAAGGGCAGCGGCCGCTCCTCCTTCACCAGGATGATGATGGTGCGCAGGATGCGGATGCCGTCGCGGATGGTGTTCAGCTTGCTGTGCGATCCGGGCGGACGGTCCTTGTAGGGGGTCTTCACCTCGGCGATCGGCATGCGCAGCTCCAGCGCATGGACGGTCAGCTCCGTTTCGGTTTCGAAACCGCTGGCCAGCGCCGGGAACGACTTCACGAAGCGGCGGGAGAACACCCGGTAGCCCGACAGCATGTCGCCGATGCGGCTGCCGAAGATCTTGGCGACCATGCCGGTCAGCACGAGGTTGCCGAAACGGTGGCCGGGACGATAGGCGGCGACAATCTCCGTCACCCGCGCGCCGTTGACCATGTCCAGCTGCTCGTCCCACAGCCGCTTGACCAGTTCCGGGGCGCTGGGGGCGTGATAGGTGTCGTCGCCGTCGACCAGCACATACACGTCCGCCTCGATGTCGGCGAACATGCGGCGCATGACGTTGCCCTTGCCCTGCAGCGGCTCGCTGCGGACGACGGCGCCTGCGGCGCGCGCGACCTCCACCGTCCGGTCCTTCGAGTTGTTGTCGTAGACATAGACGGTGGCGTCGGGCAGGGCAGCGCGGAAGTCCTGCACCACTTTGCCGATCGCCGCCTCCTCGTTGTAGCAGGGGATCAGCACCGCGACGGTGGGGACCGGGCCTGCCTGCACAGCCGCCGCCGGCGTTCCGGAAGCGTCGGCGGCCGGGGGGAGGGCGGGGCGGTCGGCAGGGCGGTCGAGGGTCGATACGGTCATGGCGCTGGCTTCTGGCTGGGGACGGGACAGGCACGGCTGTCAGCGACGATAAACAGCACAAACCCGCCGATTATTCCACTGTCTCCCGATTCCCACCCGCCCGGTCAACGGCGCAGAGGTTCAGCGTCTCGCCCAGATTGTTGGGAATCGGACGGCAGCGCTGTGGGTCGAGCCGCAGGCCGAGCAACTCCGCCGCCTTCGCCGCGCCGGCCGTGTCGGGGATGGTGCTCAGCATCAGGAAGGGGCCGCGGTGGGACGCAACCTTGTCCGTCATGATGGCGAGATAGCCGTTGCCGACCGAATCCGGCTGCAGGAAGTTCGACTGGATGCGTACGAAGGTGACGCGCGGCGGGAAGGACGGAATGACGTGCGAGATGGCCCAGTAGCCGCCCATCAGCACCATGGTGTCGTCCGGATCCTCGATGGGGGGCACCTCCGCCGTCACCCAGTTGTCCGCCCAGGCTACCCGCCCCCAATCGGCCGGCTGCACCGTCACCTGCACCAGCGCCAGCAGCGCCACCGCCAGCCCAATGCGCAGCCGACGCGCCAGCGGCAGCAGCCCGACGGCCATCACCAGCCCCAGCGGCGCCAGCATCTCCAGCGGCACCAGATAGCGGTAGATGCAGAACATCACCACCCACAGCGCGTAGGTGACGCTCAGCGCCGCCAGCAGGAAGCGCGTCGCCGGTCCCTCGGTCAGCCAATCGTTCCGCTTCCCCATCGACCAGCTGGCAACCGCACAGACGAACCCGACCGGCACCAGAACGAACAGCGCCAGCACCCGCAGGTCGAACCACGGCACCTCGCCCACCGTCAGGGGGGAAAAGGTGAAGACGAAGGGGAAGAACAGCCGCTGCCACAGGCCGGGCGGGAAGAAGCTCACATTGACGTAGTCGGAGATGGCGGCGAAGGGCGACCGGAAGATGTGGTTCATGTGCGGGAAGACCGGGTTCCCGTAATCGTGCCACAGATGCGCCATCCACAGGCCGCCGCCCAGCGCCAGCCCGACCAGCACGCCGATGCCGAAGAAGAAGGCGAGCCACAGCCGCCGCCACGGCCGCGCCGGCAGGGCCAGGAAGCCCAGGCACAGCCCGACCGCATAGATCACCGTCGGATTTTTCAGCCCCATCGCCGCCCCGGCCAGCAGACCGGCCGCCGCGACGCGGGCGAAGCTGGGCAGCGGCCGTCCGTCCAGGATGCCGGGAAGGCTGGCGGCGACGACCGCTGCCGCGCCCAGAACGCCCAGGCTGACCACATTGTCCTGAAAGGTGGTGCCGATCAGCCCCAGCGTCCCACCGCCCAGCCCGCCCATCACCGCTAGCGCCACGGCAACCAACGTCCGTTTCAGATCCGGAACGTTCCGTAGGCAAAATGATGCCAGCAGATACAGCAGCGACAGGTTGACCCCCTGCAGCGTCCCCCACAGGAAGCCGGCCACCCTTGCCGGCAGGTGGGTGGCCAGCCAATAGAAGGGCACGTCGAGGAAGGGGCTGTAGAAGCTCGGCATCTGCGCCGCGAGCAGATCGCGTCCGATCCGCCCGGTCAGCATCGCATAGCCGTTGTACCAATGGTAATTCCGCAGGTCCCAGTTCGCGTCCATGCCGAAGGCCAGCGTCAGCAGACCATAGGCCGGCGGGGCCAGCAGCAGGAAGGCGATGCCGATCAGGCGGGCACGGCGATCCAATGGGCGATCCGATGGGCGGTCTGACGGGCGGTCTTCGCGGGAGGCGGCTATCGGCATCGGAACGGGACAACCTTGCTGTTGCGCGGTATTGTCCTTAGGTGGCGGTCGCGCTCTCCGCAAGGGGAATGCCGGTTCCGGCGCTGCGTTTCGGGGTCGGCAATCGGGCCGGACCGCGACGATGCGCAGCAAATCGCGCAACAAAGATGCGCGGCAGTGCATTCGCGCATGCCTGTTCGCTCATTGCGTGCCGGGAAAAGGGCAAGCTTCCTCTGGCAATGGCTTGTTTGGTCTGCTATTCACCACGCTCTGCATGCGCACGCTTGCGCCTTCTTGCGCGACAGGATTTCTGGCGATGGAAAAGTTCACGGTTCTCACCGGCGTTGCGGCGCCGCTGCCGATGATCAACGTCGATACCGACATGATCATCCCGAAGCAGTTCCTGAAGACCATCAAGCGGACGGGGCTTGGCAAGCATCTGTTCGACGAGATGCGTTACACCCCCGACGGGCAGGAGATCCCGGACTTCGTCCTGAACAAGCCGGCCTACCGCAAGGCCAGCATCCTGGTTTCCGGCGACAATTTCGGCTGCGGCTCCTCGCGTGAGCATGCGCCGTGGGCGCTGGCCGACTTCGGGATCCGCTGCATCATCGCCCCCAGCTTCGCCGACATCTTCTACAACAACTGTTTCAAGAACGGCATCCTGCCGATCAAGTTGCCGAAGGAGCAGGTGGACCTGCTGCTCGACGACGCGTCGCGCGGGTCGAACGCCGTCATCTCGGTCGACCTTGAGAAGCAGACCATCACCGGCCCGGACGGCGGCACCATCTCCTTCGAGCTGGACCCCTTCCGCAAGCATTGCCTGCTGAACGGCCTGGACGATATCGGCCTGACGCTGCAGCAGGCGGCCCATATCGACGGGTACGAGGGCAAGCAGCGCGCCGGCCAGCCGTGGATGTGGGGCTGACCCCCCCGTCCTCCCCCGATCTCCTCAACTTCTGTCTTCTTGACGTCTGATATTTGGGAGTGCGCCCGCCATGGCCGCCAATAAGAAGCTTCTGTTCCTCCCCGGTGACGGTATCGGCCCGGAGGTGATGCGCCAGGTTCGCCGGGTCATCGACTGGATGGATCGCAAGCGCAAGATCACCTTCGACGTGTCCGAAGGTCTGGTCGGCGGCGCGGCCATCGAGGCCCACGGCGTTCCGCTGTCCGACGCCACGCTGGCCGAGGCGCTGGCGGTGGACGCGGTGATGCTGGGTGCCGTCGGCGGCCCGAAGTGGGACAACCCCAGCGACTACACCAAGCGTCCGGAAGCCGGCCTGCTGACCCTGCGCAAGGAACTGGGCCTGTTCGCCAACCTCCGCCCGGCCGTGGTGTTCGATGCGCTGGTCGACGCCTCGACCCTGAAGGCCGACGTCATCCGCGGGCTGGACATCCTGATCGTCCGCGAGCTGACCGGCGGTGTCTATTTCGGTGAGCCGCGCGGCATCACCGACATCGGCAACGGCGAGCGCCGCGGCGTCAACACCCAGGTCTACACCACGTCGGAAATCCGCCGTGTCGCCCGCGTCGCGTTCGAGCTGGCCCGCAAGCGCGGCAACAAGCTCTGCTCGATGGAAAAGGCGAACGTCATGGAATCCGGCCTGCTGTGGCGGCAGGAAGTGACCAAGCTGCACCAGGAAGAGTTCCAGGACGTCGAGCTGAGCCACATGTACGCCGACAACGGCGCCATGCAGCTGCTGAAGAACCCGAAGCAGTTCGACGTGATCGTCACCGACAACCTGTTCGGCGACATCCTGTCGGATGAGGCGGCGATGATGACCGGCTCGCTCGGCATGCTGCCGTCGGCCTCGCTGGGCGCCCCGGATGCCAACGGCAACCGCAAGGCGCTGTACGAGCCGGTGCACGGCTCCGCCCCGGACATCGCCGGCCGCGATCTGGCCAATCCCTGCGCCACCCTGCTGTCCTTCGCGATGTGCCTGCGCTACTCGTTCAACCTGGACGAGGACGCCAAGCTGATCGAGCGGGCCATTCAGAACGTGCTGGGCGGCGGCATGCGCACGGCCGACATCATGGCCCCGGGCATGGCGCGCTGCTCCACCACCGTCATGGGCGATTCGATCCTGCGCGAGCTGGACAAGCTGGCGTCCTGATCTCCCATTCGGCAGCGCCTTAAGAAAAAGCCCCCGTCCGCAAGGACGGGGGCTTTTTCGTCTGCACGATCCATAGCGTTTCAATCGCCCCGGTCGGTCGCCGCGTCAGTCGCCGCCTGCCGGCCGGTCGCCCGACCGTCCGCCATGGCTCGCCTGTCCACCCTTGCGGCCGGCTTCCGCCGCCAGCGAGGGGTTCTTGGAGAAGCTGCGCGAAGAGGCGGGGACACTGCGCCCACCCTTGCGCCCGGCTTCCGCCGCGAGTTCCGGGTTCTTTGAAAAGCTGCGTTTGTCGGCCGGCACGCTTTCGCCGCCCTTGCTGGCGATTTGGCGTTGCCGATCAGGGTCCATCGACGCAAAGCCGCGGCCCGACGTGCGATTGCTCTCTTTCGAGGCCATAACCAACCTCCGACTGTGCCTTGTTGACTTGACAACCGGACAGCCGGGGGGTTGGTTCCAAATCACCGATAAATTCTGCAACCGGAATTGTCGGTGCGGCGATCATTTCGTTTTGGGAACGGTCTTGTCGCGACCGTTGCTCATTTCGCCGATCACCCCCGTTGCTCATCCTGGGGCTTGCAGCTTGGCGATCGCTTCGGCCAGGGTCACCAGCCTCCGGGCGTTCTCGACATGCAGGTTCTCCACCAGCTTGCCGTCGACCAGAACCACGCCCTTGCCGGCGGCGGCTGCCTCCGCGTGGGCGGCGATGATGCGGTGGGCCTGGGCGATCTCCTCGTCATCCGGGGCGAAGGCGGCGTTGCAGGCGGCAATCGTCTTGGGATGGATCAGCGTCTTGCCGTCGAAGCCCAACTCGCGCCCTTGGAGGCAGGAGGCGGCGAAGCCCTCGTCGTCGTTCAGGTCCAGATGCACGCCGTCCAGCACCGCCAGCCCATAGGCCCGTGCCGCCAGCAGGCACAGCCCCAGGCTGGTGATCATCGGCAGCCGCTGCGCCGTGTGGGCGGCGTGCAGGTCCTTGGCAAGGTCGGAGGTCCCGAGCACCAGCGCGCCGACGGTGGGGGAGGCCCCGGCGATCTCCTTGGCGTTCAGGATGCCCAGCGGCGTCTCCATCATGCACCAGATGGTCTGGCCGGCCGGTGCGCCTGCGGCGCGCAGCACCGCCTCGGCCTGCCGCACCGCGTCGGCGCTCTCCACCTTCGGCAGCAGCACGGCATCGGCGCCGCTGGCCGCGGCCATGCGCAGATCGTCATAGCCCCAGGGGGTGTTCAGCCCGTTGACGCGGACGATCAGTTCCCGCCCGCCATAGCCGCCGGCCGACAGCGCGGCCGCGATGGTGTCGCGCGCCATCGCCTTGGCGTCGGGGGCGACCGCATCCTCCAGGTCGAGGATCAGCCCGTCGGCGGGCAGGCTGCGTCCCTTCTCCAGGGCTCGGGCGTTCGAACCCGGCATGTAGAGCACGCTGCGGCGGGGGCGGACGGTCGTGGCCATGACGGTTTCCCGGAAATGCGGATGGTTGGAGACGGCAGCTTTAGCCGCGGGGCGCCGCCCTGTCCATGGGCCAGGCCGTCACAGTGCCCGCACGGGCCGGCGCATGGCAGCCATGCCGCAAGCCCCGGCCATCGTCCCGGAGTCGGCGGCTTTACGCCCGGCGGACGGTCGCATACGCTTTCCCGCATGAAAAGCGTCCTCACCATCCAATCGCACGTCGCCTATGGCTATGTCGGCAACCGGGCCGCGGTGTTTCCGCTGCAGCGGTTGGGGATCGACGCCACGGCGGTGAACACCGTCCAGTTCTCCAACCACACCGGCTATGGCGCCTGGACCGGACAGGTCTTCACGGCGGAGCATATCGCCGACATCGTCGACGGCATCGCCGCCCGCGGCGTGCTGCCGGCTCAGGACGCGGTGCTGTCCGGCTATATGGGCGCCGTCGAACTGGGGCAGGTGATCGTGGAGACCGCGGCGCGGGTGAAGGGCGTCAATCCGAATGCGATCTATTGTTGCGATCCGGTGATGGGCGATGTCGGCCGCGGCTTCTTCGTGCGGCCCGGCCTGCCGGAATTCATCCGCGACCATGCGGTGCCGGCCGCCGACCTGATGACGCCGAACCAGTTCGAACTGGAGTATCTGACCGACCGCAAGGTGGAAACTCTGGACGACGCGCTGGCCGCCACCGCGGCGTTGCGTGCGCGCGGGCCACGGCTGGTCCTGGTCACCAGCCTGACCCGCAGCGATGCCGATCCCGACAGCATCGAGATGCTGGCGGACGGCGCCGACGGCTCCTGGCTGGTGTCCACGCCGCGCCTGACCTTCGACCCGCCGCCCAACGGGTCGGGCGACGCGGTGGCCGCGCTGTTCCTCGCCCATTACCTGACCGCCTTCCACCCGGCCGACGCGCTGGAAAAGGCGGCGGCGGCGATCTTCGCCATCTTCGAGGCGACCAAGCGCATCGGCACGCGCGAGCTTCAGCTGATTGCCGCCCAGGACGATTTCGTCAACCCGCCCCGCCGTTTCACCGCAACGCGGATTCGCTGAGGCGGTCTCAGGCTGCAGGCGCGGCGTGGCTGCCCATTTTCATGGGACGATCCACCACCCGTTCCGCCGGCAGCCGCACCGTCATCGCGGTCCCGGCCCCTGGCGTGCTGCGGCAGGTCAGCGTTCCGCCATGCAGGTCGATGAAGTTCTTCGAGATCGACAGGCCCAGCCCGGTGCCCTCGTACCTGCGGTTCGCGGCATTCTCCGCCTGACGGAAGGGCTGGAACAGGTCGGCCATGAAGTCGGGCGGGATGCCGATCCCGGTATCGGCCACCGTCAACGCGAAGCCGCCATCCTCGTCCAGCCCGGCGGTGATGGTGATGCTTCCGCCGTTGGGCGTGAACTTCACGGCGTTGGACAGCAGGTTCAGGATCACCTGCTTGAAGGCCCGGCGGTCGACCCACAGGGTGGCGACGGCGGCGGTCGCCTCGTTGTGGATGGCGACCCCGCCGGCGGCGGCGCGGTCGCGCACCATCATCAGGCATTGCCCGACCGCTTCATGCGCCTCGACCGCCTCTTCGCAAAGCTCGAACTGGCCGGATTCCAGTTTCGACATGTCCAGCACGGCGTTGACGATGTCGAGCAGATGGCGGCCGCTGTCGTGGATGTCGGCGATGCAGGACTTCTGCCGTTCGTTGACGGCGCCGAAGAACTCGCTGTCCAGCACCTCGGCGAAGCCGATGATGGCGTTCAGCGGGGTGCGCAGCTCGTGGCTCATGTTGGCCAGGAACTCGCTCTTCGCCCGGTTCGCCAGTTCCGCCTGCGTCTTCGAGGCGATCAGTTCCGCCTCCTGCTGCTTGCGGCGGGTCATGTCGCGGATGACGCCGACATAGATGCGGGGTTCGTCCGGACGCAGCGCGCCGACGGAAGCCGGGTAGGAGTCCGCGGCGCAGGGGCCGCCGCCCAAACGCAGATCGCTGACGGTGAAGCCGACCGGAAAAGCACGGCCGTCGCGGCGCAGGGCGGTCAGGTCGCGGTCGTTGGCGCCGCCGCGGGCGTCGGGGATCAGCGCCTCGATCGGCTGGCCGATCATCTCGCGCTCCGGCACGCCGAACATCATCTCGGCCGCCCGGTTGAAGGTGACGATGCGCCCGGCGGTGTCGAAGGTGACCACGGCATCCAGCATGGAATCGAGGATGCCGCGGATCCGGCGCGAGGCGCGGGCCAGCCGGGCCTGATCCTCCTCGCGACGGGCATGCTGGCGGACGACGAAGGCGGTCAGCAGGGCGATGGCGATCGTCATCGCCGTGCCGATGGCGGTCCAGGCCGCCGTGTCGCGCCGCCATTCGGCCAGCGCCACCGCCACCGGCAGGGTCGCCACGATGACGAAGGGATAGCCCTGCACCCGCCGCACGCTGACCAGACTGTCGATTCCGGCCCCCGGGCCGGGTGCCATGCCGCGGATGGTGGTCTCGTCGTGCGCGGCAAGCGCAGTCCACACCGCCGGCCAGTCGGTCAGCCGGTCCGGTCCGTTGCGGCCCGGCGGCCGGTCCAGCAGGACGGTGCCGTCCTCCAGCGCCAGGAACACGCTGCCCTTGCGGTCGATGTCCCGCGATTCCAGCGTCGCCGCCAGGCGCGTCGGATCGACCATGGCGACCATCACGCCGCGGAAGCCGCCGTCCCGGTCCAGCCAGCGCCGGCTGAAGGGGATGACCTGGGTGCCGGGCCTCACCCGGCTGTTGATGGCGGCACCGACATACAGCCCCTCTCCGGCACCCGTGAGCGGCCCGGTGAAATAGGCGCGGTCGGACAGCGGAATCTTCGGAAGAGGCACGTCGGCCGAATGATGCAGGGCGAAGCCGTCACTGTCGACCACCACCAGATCGGCCAGTTCGGCAAAGGAATCGCGCCGCTGGCGCAAATGGTCGTGAATGGCCGTGCTGCCGCGGCGCGTGCCCTCGGGAAGCGTGTCGAGTGCGAAGGACAGGTCGCGCAGAAGCTGGTCCACCGCGAAGGCCGTCCGCAGCGTCTGCGATTCCAGCATGCGTGCAAGATCGCGGGTGGCGCGCTCGCCGGCATCCAGCGCCTCGCGCCGGCCCTGGACGATGCCGTAGCCGATCAGCGCGTTCACCACCAGGATGAAGGCAAGGCCGGACGCGGTCATCAGGAACCGCACCGATCCCAGGCGGCCGCGCAACGCCCGCGCCAGATTGGCGGGGCAGGACAGCGGGGGGGAGGCTGACCCGGGGACGGGCATCGGCGTTTCGGCTTCCAGTGGGGCTTGCGGCCGGACGGCCCGTGTTGACTAGATGAACCGGCACCCTAAAGAAAGTGTAATTGGACTGAAACATGGGGATTGCCGATGCGCGCAGATGCCGCGCCGCCGTGTTCCCGTCCTGGGAGCCAACATCGCGCCTTGCGCCACCCTGCCATTCCCCGTCACCGTCCCGTCGGCGGTTGCCGGGAGCGGCTCCATCCGCTAGGTAAGGGACCATCTTGGCAGCCGGATTGCCCATAGTCCCATGACCGACGGACCGCTTTCGCTCTACCGCGCCCGCCGCGGCAGCGGCACGCTTCGCCCCGATCCCGACCAGGAACTGGCGGCGGAGAAGTTCCAAAGCCTGTATCAGGCGCTGAAGGGCTATCAGCCGCAGCCCGCCGGCGACGACAGGCCGGCCGGGGGAGGGTGGCTGGAACGGTTCGGCCTGGGCCGCCGCCGCGCCACGCCGCCGCCGCCGGACATCGCCTCCACCGCGCCGCAGGGGCTGTACATCTACGGCAGCGTCGGGCGCGGCAAGTCGATGCTGATGGACCTGTTCTATGAGACCGCCCCGGTCGACAAGAAGCGGCGCGTCCATTTCCACGAATTCATGCTGGAGATCCACCAGCGCATCCACGACCACCGCCAGTCCGGCAAGGGCAGGGGAGACGGCCCGGACGAGGCGCTGCCCGAACTGGCCCGCGCGCTCGCCGACGAGGCGTGGCTGCTCTGCTTCGACGAGTTCCACGTCACCAACATCGTCGATGCGATGATCCTGGGCCGGCTGTTCACCAACCTGTTCGATTTGGGCGTGGTGGTGGTGGCGACCTCCAACTGGCCGCCGGACATGTTGTACAAGGACGGGCTCCAGCGCGAGCTGTTCCTGCCCTTCATCGCGCTCCTCAAGGACAAGCTCGACATCCTGTCGCTGGACGGCCCGACCGACTACCGGCTGGACCGGCTGAAGGGCGTGCCGATCTACCACCACCCGCTGGGCGCCGCATCGGATGCCGCCCTTGCCAAGGCCTTCTCCGACCTGACCGGCGGTGCGGCTGGCGAGCCCTGCCACCTGACGGTGCAGGGCCGCCGCGTCGAGATCGACCGTGCCGCCAAATGCGTGGCCTGGGTCGATTTCTGGAACCTGTGCGGCAAGCCGCTGGGGGCGGCCGACTATCTGGCCATCGCCACCCACTTCCACACGGTCCTGATCAACCACGTGCCCACGATGAAGGACGAGCTGCGCAACGAGGCCAAGCGCTTCATGACGCTGATCGACGCGCTGTACGAGCACAAGGTCAACGTCGTCATCGCCGCCGAGGGCCCGCCCGAACGCCTTTATCCGGAAGGCACCCACGCCTTCGAGTTCGAGCGCACGGTCAGTCGGTTGATGGAGATGCAGAGCGAAGATTACCTGCAACGGCAGCATTTGACCTGACCGGTCCCGGCGCCATCCGCATACCCATCGCCGCCAGCAGTGCGGCATCCTGCGCACGCTGGGGGTTGCCGGTGGTCAGAAGGGTGTCGCCGGTGAAGATCGAATTGGCACCGGCCAGGAAGCACAGGGCCTGCCACTCGTCGCTCATGGCATGGCGGCCGGCCGACAGCCGCACCACGCTGGCCGGCATCAGCAGGCGGGCCAGCGCGACCAGCCGGACGAAGGCGATGGGCGTGGCCGGTTCCGCCCTGTCCATCACCGGGGTGCCGGGAATGGCGTTCCACATGTTCAGCGGCACGCTTTCCGGCGGCGGGGCCAGGTTGGCCAGGATGACCAGCATGGCGATGCGGTCGTCCACCGTCTCGCCCATGCCGACGATGCCGCCGCTGCACAGCTTGATCCCGCCTTTCCGGACGAGACTCAGCGTGTCCAGACGGTCGTCCATCGTCCGGGTGGTCGCGATCCGGGGATAATGGGCGCGCGAGGTGTCGATGTTGTGGTTGTAGTAATCCAGCCCCGCATCGCCCAGCCGCCGGACCTGATCGGGCGCCAGCATGCCCAGCGTCACGCAGGTCTCCAGGCCCAGCGCCCGGACGCCTTCGATCATCCGGCAGACACTGTCCAGGTCGCGGTCCTTCGGGCTGCGCCACGCGGCCCCCATGCAGAACCGCGTGGCGCCGGCCTCCCGCGCCTTCCGCGCTTCGGCCAGCACGCTGTCGACCTCCATCAGCTTCGTCGCCTTGACGCCCGTCTTGTGATGGGTGCTCTGCGAGCAATAGCCGCAGTCTTCCGGACAGCCGCCGGTCTTGATGCTGAGCAGCGTCGCCGTTTCGACCTCGGTGGGATCGAAATGCCGGCGGTGCAGGGTCTGCGCCCGGAACAGAAGCTCCGGCAGGGGTAGGTCGTAAAGGTCGCGCGCCTCGGCCTCGGTCCAGGCGACGGATTGGCCGGCATTGGACGCCGTCACTGCTTCCGCCTTGCCTTGGATGTCGGTGGTGGGGTTCATCAGCCGGCCCCCTCCCGACGACCACCGGGCAGGAAGCGGGCCGGCAGTAGGGCCGCGCCGGCGGCGACCACTGCGATCTTCGTCAGGTCGCCCAGGATGAAGGGGGTGAAGCCGAGGTCGAGGAGGCGGTCGGCTGGAACGAAGAGGGCCAGCCATGCGAGGCCCAGCGCATAGACCGCGGCCAGTCCGGCCAACATCGCCCCGACCTTGCCGAAGGTTCCGCGGCCTTGCGCCAGCGTGCCGGTGATCCAGCCCGCAGCGAGATAGCCCACCAGATATCCGCCGGTCGGTCCCGCCATATAGGCGAGCCCGATCCCGCGTTCCGGCGTGCCGGAGAAGACCGGCAGTCCGGCCGCCCCGGCGGCCAGATAGGCGAAGAGGGTAGCGGTGGCAAGTCGCGGACCGGCGGCCACGGCAATCGCCATGACGGCCAGCGTGTGCAAAGTCATCGGCGTCGGCCAGAAGGGCACCTGGATCTTTGCCGACAGCGTGATCAGGCACATGCCGAGCAGAACGGCGGCGCCTGCGGGAATGATCGTTGCCCTGGAGACCGGGCGACCGGTTGCTTCGCTGAGGATCGATGGACGGGTCATGCTGCAAATTTCCAATTATAGATAATCGACAGGACTATCTATAACGAATCCACAGCCACGCTTCCGGTGCAAGCGAATTATAGATAAACCGTCAGCCAACGATGGCGAAGCTGTCCCGGAGCTTGCCACCGGAAGCCGGAACCGGGCGGTGGCCGATCCATTGGACATGGCGCGCAAGGGTGGCGCAGGCGGCATCCACCTGCCCCCGCCGCAGTGCGCCGAGGATCGCGCGATGGTCGTGGTCGGTGCGCGCCTCCCATTCCGACCGCCAGGTGGCGAACAGGAAGCGGGCGCTGGCCGCATGCAGATCGTCGATGGTCGCCAGCAGCCGCGGCATGTTGCAGGGCGCCAGCAGCAGCCGGTGGAAGCGCCGGTTGGCTTCCTCCCAACTGCGGACGTCGCGGGAGGAATCGACCGCTCCGGTCGCGTCCTCCGCCTCGTCAAGGATGGCGGCGGTCAGGTTGGGCGCCGCATGGCGCAAGGCCAGGACCTCCAGCGCCGCCCGCATCTCCGCCACTTCCTTCACCTCTGCCAGGGTGAAGGAGGCGACCCGCACGCCGCGGCGCGGTTCGCTGACCACCAGCCCCTGCGCTTCCAGCCGGCGGAACGCCTCCCGCACCGGGACATGGCTTGCCCCGAATTCCTCGGCGATGTGGTCCTGGCGAAGCCGGGAACCCGGGGCGATGGTGCCGGCGATGATCCGCTCCGCCAATACCCGGCTGATGCGGACCGCCAACGTGTCTTCCTTGGGAGCGTTCATTCTTAATAGATAAAATGACGACCGCCGAATGTCGATCAGACTGTCTCGGCTCACTGGGGTGCGGCGGCTCCCATTGCCGACGCCCGTGCCCGCCGCCGCAACTCCTCGAAGTCACGCCCGGCGTGGTGGGAGGAGCGGGTCAGCGGCGTCGCCGACACCATCAGGAAGCCCTTGGCCCGTGCCACCGTGCCGTAGCGCTCGAACTCCTCCGGCGTGACGTGGCGGGCGACCGGGTGGTGATTGGGGGTGGGGCGGAGATACTGGCCGATGGTCAGGAAATCGACGCCCGCCGCCCGCAAGTCGTCCATCACCTGCAACACCTCCGCCGGCTCCTCACCCAGCCCGACCATGATGCCGGACTTGGTGAAGATCGACGGATCGCGCTCCTTCACCCGCTCCAGCAGGCGCAGCGAGCCGTAATAGCGTGCCCCCGGCCGCACATCGGCATAGAGCCGCGGCACGGTTTCCAGATTGTGGTTGTAGACGTCGGGCCGGGCGTCCGCCACGGTCTCCACCGCCCCCGGCTTGTTGCGGAAATCGGGGGTCAGCACCTCCACCGTCGTGGCTGGCGCGGTCTCACGCAGGCGGCGGATGCAGCGGGCGAAATGAGCGGCACCGCCGTCGGCCAGATCGTCGCGGTCGACCGAGGTGATGACGACATGGGCGAGGCCCAGTTCGCCCACCGCCTCGGCCAGCCGGTCCGGCTCGTGGGGATCGAGCGCGTCCGGCCGGCCGGTGGCGACGTTGCAGAAGGCGCAGGCCCGCGTGCACACGCTGCCCAGGATCATCACCGTGGCGTGCCGCTTGCTCCAGCACTCGCCGATGTTGGGGCAGGCGGCCTCCTCGCAGACCGTGTTCAGGCCGTGGCGGCGGACGAGCGACTGCGTGTCCTCGAACGCCGCCCCGCCGGGGGCACGGGCGCGGAGCCAGGCCGGCTTCTCGGCCCGATGCTCCGGGCGGGGCTTGTGCATCGCGGGCAGGGCCATCAGTGGACGAGCTCCGGCTGTTCGGCCGCCGCACTTTGCGGCTGCACGATGATCTTCACGTTGCGGTCCTTGTGGGCGACCAGCTCCTCGAAGCCGCCGCTGACGATGTCATCGAGCGTGATGCGGCCGGTGATCAGCGGCTGCACGTCGATGCGGCCGTCGGCGATGAAGCGGATGACGTCGGCGAACTCGCCGTTGTAGGCCAGCGAGCCGATGACCTGCTTCTCGGTGGCGACGATCTCGAAGAAGTTGAAGGAGCTGGGCTCCTCGAAGATTCCGACCAGCACCGCCTTGCCGGCCTTGCGGATCACGTCGATGGCGAGCTTGGCGGTGTCGCGGTGGCCGATGCACTCGAACGACACGTCGGCGCCGTAGCCGCCGGTCAGCGCCTTGACCTCCGCCACCGCGTCGCACTCCTTGGGGTCGAGCACGATGCTGGCGCCGACCTCCAGCGCCTTGGCCTTGCGGGCGGCGGACATCTCCAGGACGATGATCCGGCCGGCGCCCGCCGCCTTCGCGCACATGATGGTGCACAGGCCGATGGTCCCGGCGCCGACCACCACCACGGTCTCGCCGACGATGCTGCCAGCTTTCTTCACCGCATGCATGCCGACCGCCAGCGGTTCGATCAGGGCGCCGGCCTCGGTCGGGAAGCCGTCGGGAAGCTTGTAGAGCAACTCTGCGGGAACGTTGACCAGGCTGGCGAAGGCGCCATTGTTCATCAGGCCGGTGAAGGCCAGCTTCTCGCAGATGTTGTACATGCCGTGCTTGCAGTAATAGCACTCGCCGCAATGCTGGCAGGCGTCGGCCGCCACCCGGTCGCCGACATCGAAGCCGCTTACGCCCTCGCCCAGCGTCGCGATCTCGCCGCTGAACTCGTGGCCAAGGATGCATTGGCCCTTTAGGCCGGTCAGCGGGTGGGGGGTGTCGACCGGGATGAAGACCGGGCCGGCGACATATTCATGCAGGTCGGACCCGCAGATGCCGCACCAATGCACCTTGATCTGCACCCAGCCGGCGGGCGGGGCGCCCGGCAGCGGCACGTCTTCGACGCGGATGTCCTTGCGGCCATGCCAGACGGCGGCCTTCATCGTGTCGGTCGAACTCATCGGATGTGTCCTCCGGATTTATTCTTCTGAGCGGGGCAGGCGTTCAGGACGGTCAGGCGAACACCATCCCGCCATCGACCAGCAGGGACTGGCCGGTCATGAAGTCGCTGTCGGACGAGGCGAGGAAGCGGGCGACGCCGACCAGATCCTCGGGCCGCGACGGCCGGCCCAGCACGGCACCGGCGGCGAACATGTCGAAGGCCTCGTTTTCCGACTTGGTGATGCCGGTGTCGCGGAAGCCCTGGTCGATGATCTTCCACATCTCGGTCGCCACCACGCCGGGACAGATGGCGTTGGCGGTGATGCCGTCCTTGCCGAAGCCGCGGGCGGCGGCCTGGGTCAGGGCCACGACGGCGAACTTGCTGGCGGAGTAATGGGCCAGCGGCTCGTAGCCCTGCTTGCCGGCGATGGAGGCGGTGTTGACGATCTTGCCGCCGCCGCCCTGCCTCTTGAACGTCTTGATCGCTTCCTGCATGCCGATCAGCACGCCCAGCGCGTTGACGTCGTTGACCGTGTGCCAGTCGTCCTCGGTGATGTCGAGGAAGGGCTTGGTCTGGGCGATGCCGGCATTGTTGAAGATGACGTCGAGCCGGCCATGGGCCTTCACCGTCTCGTCGATCATGCGGCGGACGGCGGCGCGGTCGCGGACATCGACGGTGACGGCGATGGCTATGCCGCCGGCGGCGCGGATGGCCTCGGCCACCTGTTGGGCGTCGGCCTCGGTGCGGTCGGCGATGGTCAGCTTGGCACCGTCGGCGGCCAGCGCCTTGGCGATGGTGGCGCCGATGCCGCGGCCGGCACCGGTGACGATGATGCTCTTGTCCTTGAGATCAGGCATGAGCTGTCTCCTGCCGGCGCGCTGGCGGACGGCCTGCGCGCCGGTGGCGAGATGTTCGGAGATGAAGAGCGGGGAGGTGTCTCAGCCCGCCTTGGCGATGTGGTCCTTCAGCAGCGCGTTCACTTTGCCGGCCGCCTCCATCTGCACCATGTGGCCGGCGCCGGGGATGACGGCGACCTGTGCCGTGTTCGCCAGCGCCTGGGCGTGGTCGGCGGGGATGACGCGGTCCTCCTCGCCCCACACGACCAGCGTCGGCGTCCTGGCGTCCGCGATCCCGGATGCCAGCACGCTGGCCTGCCGGCCCTCGGTGAACAGCGACGCCGACAACGCCCGCAGGGCCTCGTCAACGCCGTCCAGCCGCTTGTACTTCAAGAGGTCGTCAACCAGATTGCGGCTGACAAGGCCACGGTCGGCGAACAGCGTCTCCAGGACCGGTTTCAGGTCGCGGCGCGATGTCGCACCGATGAAGCCCTGGATGTAGCCGTGGTCGATCTGCTCGCCCAGGCCGGCCGACGCGATCAGCGACAGCGACGCTACCCGGCCCGGCGCGTCGAGCGCCGTGCGCATCGACACCGCGCCGCCCATGGAATGGCCGACGAAATGGGCGCGCTCCACCCCGACCGTGTCGAGGAAGCCCAGCACCGCCTGCGACAGGCCGGACAGGCTGGGATCGGCGATCTGCTTGGTCGACTGGCCGTGGCCGGGCAGGTCGAGCGCGTAGACGGTGGCGTTCTCCGCCAGCGCGTCGATGGTGAACAGCCAGTTGTCGAGATCGCCGCCAAAGCCGTGGACCAGCAGGACGGTCGGGCCGCTCTCTCCTCGCTTGGCGTAGCGGATGGTGCCGGCGGGCGTCTCGGCGGTGTGGTATTGCGGGCCGGCCTCGGCCTCGCCGTCGTCTTCGCTGGCCGGCACGGCATAGGCGCTGATGAAGGCGTCGATGTCGTCGTCCGGCACATCGGGTTCGGCCAGCACGGCGATCAGCGCCTTGACCGGATAGACGGTGCCGGGCTCGCCCAGCACCCGGCGCAGGACGCCGGTCTCTCCCGCCTCGACCACGTTGGTGATCTTGTCGGTTTCGACTTCCAGCAGCTCATCGCCGATGGAGATGGTGGACCCCGGCCGCTTCAGCCAGCCGGTGACCTTGCCCTCCGACATGGACAGGCCCCATTTCGGCATGACGATGGGCTTGATGCGCTCGTTCAACATGTGGTTCAGGCTCCTGGGAATGCTTTTTTGATTGGGGCGTGGTGCCGCCCCGCAGTTCTTTGCCCCCACCCCGACCCTCCCCCGCTGGGCGGGGGAGGGGGATTGGCGCTTGTTCGGGAATGGGGCGGAGTTCCCTCCCCTGCGAAGCGGGGGAGGGTTAGGGTGGGGGCAATCAGGCCGGCGCCTACCTCACGCCGCGATGCTGCGCGCCCCCTTGGGCGACAGGGTACGCCGCACGGCGTTGGCGATGCTGTCGGCGCTGGGGACGTACAGATCCTCCAGCGATGGCGCGAAGGGCACCGGCGTGTGGGGCGCCGTCACCATCTGGATGCCCGCCTTCAGCGCGCCGAAGGCGTTCTGCCCGACGAAGGCGGCGATGTCGGTGGCGAGGTTGCAGCGCGGATGCGCCTCGTCCACCACCACCAGCCGGCCGGTGCGCTCGACGCTCTCGACGATGGTGTCCCAATCGATGGGCGACAGGGTGCGCAGGTCGATCACCTCGGCCTCGGTGCCGTCCTTCGCCAGGGCGGTAGCAGCTTCCATGGCGCGGTGGACGGTCAGGCCGTAGCTGACGATGGTCACGTCGTCGCCGTCGCGCAGGACGTTCGCCTCGCCGAAGGGGATGGCGTAGCTCTCCGCCGGAACCTCGCATTCCAAGCCGTAGAGGTTCTTGTGCTCGCAGAAAATCACCGGGTCGTTGTCGCGGATCGACTGGATCAGCAGGCCCTTGGCGTCATAGGCGTTGCTGGGGCAGACCACCTTCAGCCCGGGAATGTGGGTGAACAGCGGGGTGAGCATCTGCGAATGCTGGGCGGCGGCGCGGAAACCGGCGCCGACCATGCCCCGGATCACCACCGGCGTCACCGCCTTGCCGCCGAACATGTAGCGGAACTTGGCGGCCTGGTTGAAGATCTGGTCGAAGCAGACGCCCATGAAGTCCAGGAACATCAGCTCCGCCACCGGCCGCAGGCCGCAGGCGGCGGCACCGATGGCGGCGCCGATATAGGCGGATTCCGACAGCGGCGTGTCCATCAGCCGGTTGCCATGCTTGGCGTACAGCCCCTTGGTGACGCCCAGCACGCCGCCCCAGGCGTCATCCTCGCCGTGGGCGCCGGTGCCGCCGACGATGTCCTCGCCCATGACGATGACGGTGGGGTCGCGGCGCATCTCCAGGTCCAGGGCCTCGTTGATCGCCTGCTTCATGCTGATCTTGCGGGACATGTGTTTCCTCCGCGCGTTTGGCGTTTCTTGGAATTGGCTCAGTAGGTGACGTAGACGTCGCTCAGCAGGTCTTCCGCCGCCGGCAGCGGGGCGGCCTTGGCGGCGCGCACGGCGTCCTCGATCAGCGCGTTCACCTCGCGGTCGACCGCCTGCAACTCCTCCCGTGCGATCACCCCGGCCTCGATCAGCCGTTCCGACAGGATGGTCAGGCAGTCGCGCGACGCGCGGATCGCCTCCAGCTCGCCCTTGGCGCGGTAGGTCTGGGCGTCGCCTTCGAAATGGCCGTAGAAGCGGACCATGTTGCATTCCAACAGCGCCGGACCGCCGCCGTCGCGGGCGCGGCGGATGATCTCGCCGGCCGCCTCGTAAACCGCGAAGAAGTCGGTGCCGTCCACCGTGACCCCCGGCATGCCGAAGCCGGTGGCGCGGTCGACATAGCTGTCGCAGGACACCGCCCATTCCATCGCCGTGGATTCGGCGTAGCCGTTGTTCTCCACCACGAAGACCACCGGCAGGTTCCACACCGCGGCGAGGTTCAGGCTCTCCAGGAAGGTGCCCTGGTTGGACGCGCCGTCGCCGACGAAGGTGATGCCGACGCCGCGGTCGCCGCGCACCTTGGCCGCCAGCGCCGCGCCGCAGATCAGCGGAGCGCCGGCGCCGAGGATGCCGTTGGCGCCCATCATGCCCTTGGACAGGTCGGCGATGTGCATCGACCCGCCCTTGCCCCGGCAGGCGCCGGTGCTGCGGCCATAGATCTCCGCCATCATCGCGTGGACGTCGACGCCCTTGGCGATGCAGTGGCCGTGGCCGCGGTGGGTGGAGGCGATGCGGTCGTTGTCGTTCAGGTGCATCATGATGCCGGTGGCGCAGGCCTCTTCGCCGGCATAGAGGTGGACGAAGCCGGGGATGTCGCCCTTGGCGAAATCGACGTGCAGCCGCTCCTCGAACTCGCGGATCGTCCGCATGGTGCGGTAGGCCTTCAGCAACTCGTCCTTGCCGAGGGGGAAGGGATTCTGGGCCATGAGGTGTTTTCTCCCTGACTGGTGTTTGGTGGTTAGAAGGCGGCCGTGACGGGCACCGGGGTGCCGGTCAGCAGCCGGTTCTGGCCGGCGTGCCGCATGACCGCGGCGACGTTGACCGTGCGGAAGGCGTCGTCCCGGAGCGTCAGGGACAGACGGTCGCGTTCGGTGAAGGACAGTTCGCGCTCGCCATCCAGCGCGATGGAGCCGGCGGTGACCTCCGGCACGAAGGCCACGTCGGCCGGCATGCGGCGCCAGTCGGTGACGCCGACGCGCGCCATCATCCCCGGCGCGATGGGGGCGTGGAGCGTGGTGGTGCCCTTGCGGCAGTCGGCGTCGGGTGACAACCGCACCATCAGGCCGCCGCTCTCCTCGCGGCCGACGGGTTCCAGCAGGCCGGCGATGGCCGACATGCCGATCACCTCCGGGTCGGCGAAGGTGACGTAGAGTTCGCGGAAATTCTCGGTCCGCCAAAGGGCGCGGGCGCCGATGTAGCGCTCCGTCACCAGCGCCACGTCGACCAGCGCCATCTCGGTGACGGCACCGCCGTTTGCCCCGCGGTCGAGGGACACGTCGATGCGCTTGTTGGCGGCGAAGGCGATGTGCGGCGGCACCCGCCCGGTCACCGCCAGCCCGGTGGCGAGCCCGGTGATGGTCGGCTCCCGGTGTTCGGGGAAGGCGTTGTTGGTGCCGGTGGAGATGCCGGCGATCGGCACCGTCCCGCATTCGGCCGCCACCGCCCGGTGGGTGCCGTCGCCTCCCAGCACCACCAGGGCCGACACGCCGGCCCGCCGCATCTCGGCGGTGGCGCGATGTGTATCGGCGACCGTGCCGGTGATCGGCATCGAAACCGGGTGGAGAGCGGGATAGATGTCCTCGCCGCGTGAGCGGGCACGCATCATGCCGCGGTCTACATGGGCGCGGATGCCGCCATTCTCCGGCATCATCAGAACGTCGCGCACGCCGCAGGCATGCAGCGCCGCCAGCACCCGCAGGAGGATGTTCGCCCGGTCGGCGATCTGCAGGCTGGTGGCGTTGGCGACGACCCGGCGGATGTCGCGGGCGGAAACCGGATTGGCGACGATGCCGACGACCGGAGCCAAGATTGCGCCTCCCCCTCGTTGCGGCGCGCCGTTGATCGACGCGCGGTTCGAAGGGGTAAGAGCAACCGCCGTGCCAGATGGTCAGTTCAGCGGATTTTCTTGATTTTCAACGGTTGAAGGTGGTGCGGCGGGGTGAGGCGTTGCAACAGGTGTTGCACGGACTGTTGCGCCGCCGGTGCAACAGGTGTGGCGCCTCATGTGTGAGTTTGGAGCCACCCCTCCGCACCCCGGCATTCCACCCCTGCGCATCGCCCGTCTTGCCAAGCGTTCGCCTGCCGCTTTAGCCTCGCTTGGTCATACCAATGAACCATCTCAATGAACCATCGACCGGGGAGGACAACACCCATGACCGTCATCGCCACCACCCAGCCGCGCGCGGCCCTGACCGAGGAGGCTCGGGCCGAGCTGACGGCTCTGCTGGGCGACCGGTTCACCACCTCCCTGCCGGTGCGCGAGCATCACGGCAAGGACGAGTCCTATCACACGCCCTGTCCGCCGGATGGCGTCGCCTTCGCCAACTCGACCGAGGAAGTCAGCGCGATCGTGAAGATCTGCGCGAAGCACAAGCTGCCGGTCATCCCCTTCGGCACCGGCACCTCGCTGGAGGGTGGCATCGCCGCGCTGGCCGGCGGCATCACCATCGATCTGTCGGGCATGCAGCAGATCCTGCGCGTCAGCCCGGAGGATCTCGACGTCACCGTCCAGGCCGGCGTGACCCGCAAGCAGCTGAACGAGCATCTGCGCGACACCGGCCTGTTCTTCCCCATCGATCCCGGCGCCAACGCCTCGTTGGGCGGCATGACGGCGACGCGGGCCAGCGGCACCAACGCCGTGCGCTATGGCACGATGCGGGAGAATGTCCTGGGCCTGACCGTGGTTCTGGCCGACGGCCGCGTCATCAAGACCGGCGGGCGGGCGCGCAAATCGGCGGCCGGCTACGACCTGACCCGCCTGTTCGTCGGCTCCGAAGG
>NZ_LGQU01000148.1:0-28728 GCF_003115935.1 Azospirillum sp. TSH20 | reverse complement strand
GGCGGGTGCGGCGGTCGCCGTCCCCCGCCTCGCCCTCGCCCATCTCCGGGCCGGAGAGCAGGGTCACGGCGACGTCCAGCGCCACGCCGAGCGACTGCGGCTGCACCTCGCGCAATGCCGCGACCAGATGCGCCGGGTTGGTGCGGACGTTGGACAGGCGCGGCAGCAGCAGGTGCTTGCCGTGGGCATCCTCAATCTCGATGCGGGACGGGCGCATGTGGGACAGTCCGGTGACTCGGATGGCGCCCAGGAACCAGCGCTCCCCCGCCCCGTCGGTCCAGCAGCCGCCACGGAAACGCCCGTCGATCATGCCGTCCAGCATCACGACGCTGTCGGCCGGCAGGGGCTGGTCGATGGCGCCGAACAGCATCAGCGTGTCCTCGTCCAAGAGGACGGCGGCGGTGATGTCGGCCTTGGTGCTGCGGTCCTTCATCGGGTGCGATTCCCCTGGATAAGAGCGGCGGGTGCGAGACTGGCGGATGTTGGGGACAGAAGTTCGCCGTAAAGCGCGAGGTGGAGCGACGCGGCCTCCTCCGTCGGGCGGACGGCCGGGATGTTGGCCAACAGCCGTTCCCACAGTCCGGGTTCGGTCATCGCGCGGGTCATGACACGGGCGAGGTCGGCGGGGTCGTTGGGGCGGACATGCAGGCCGTCGACGCCGTCGCGCACAGCCTCCGCCATGCCGCCGATGCCGCTGACGATGACCGGGCGGCGGTGCTGGAAGGCCTCCTGGATCACAAGCGGCGCGTTCTCCCACCAGATCGATGGCATCACCACCCAGTCGGCGGCAGCCATCAGCGCCGGCATCTCCTGTGGCCGGTAGGGACCGTGGGCGGAGGCGAGGCCGCGCGTCGCCTCGAAGCCGTCGGCCACCCGCTGGCGGAACTCCGGCGCCTGATAGAGGCTGCCGCCATGGACGGCAAGCGACGGGGAAAGGCCCTGCCGCGCCATGCGGGCGACGGCGTCGAGCGCCACGGTGACGCCCTTGAACGGGTTCAAATTGCCGAAATAGGCGAAGGCGTCGCGCACCGCACCGGGGGCGAGGTCGCGCGCCGGGGCCGGCTCCACCGAGGGGCGGCTGTTCGCCATCACCTCGATCCGGGCGGGATCGAGGCCCCAGGCGACATAGCGGTCGCGCAGGAAGCGGCTGGGTGCCAGGAAGCGGTCGACAAGCCCGAACATCGCCTTGATGTGCTTCTCGCGCAGCAGGAACTGGTCGGCCGGCCGGTCGGGGAAGCAGCGGTGACAGGCATCCGGCGACGCCTTGCTGCAAAGCGCACGTGCTCCGCCTTCGCCGCGCGGCGGGGTGACCATCTGCCCGTCATTGGCGCAGATCGGATAATAATCGTGCAGCGTATAGACGATCTTCGCATCCGGGCAGACGCGGCGGATCAGGAACAGCATCTCCACGCCCAGCAGAAGCGTGTGATGCACATGCACGATGTCCGGCCGGAAGGCGCGCAGCAGGTTCGACAAGTCGGGGACCAGCCCGTGCAGATCGATCTGGCTTTGGTGGAAATGGTCGAAATGACCGGCCCACAGCAGCACCTCGTCGGCGCTGCGGCCCAGCGTCTGGAAGCCGGTGCCGGGACGCGGCGCGCGGTGGGTGTCGTTGGTGCAGGCCAGGAACAGGCACTCGGCCCCCGCCGCCTTCAGGCCGCCGAACAGCTCGTGCGCGAAGATCTCCGTGCCGCCGGGATGCAGGCTCGGGTGATTGTGCGCAATCAGCAGCACCCGCGGCGGCCGGGCGGCCACCAGCGGACGCGCCGGCTGGCGCGGGGCGGGACCGGCCGCCGTGTGGTTGGCCGGGACCAATGGAAGGCGGCGGCGGCTCATGGCGCGGTCCCCTTCTCCAGAACCAGCAGGTCCTGGAAATTCTCGGCTTCGCGCTGGCCGCTCCAATGGCCGCGCATCACGGCGCGGGCAGGACGCAGGCCATGGGCGGCGAAGCGGCCGAGCAGGAACTCCTCGTCATAGGCGACGGCGGCGTTGGGATGCTCGGGATCAGCCAGCAGCTCAACGCCCGGCGTATCGCGGAAAGGCGGGCGCGCAGTGCCCTTGGCGATGCCGGCGCGCGCGGTGGCGTCCGCCAGGAACAGGCTGAGGAAGCAGCGCCCGCCCGGCTTCAGCATCCGCGCGATCTCCGCCGCATAGCGCTCGGCGTCGGCCGTGCGCAGGTGGGTGATGACGGAGGTCAGGATGACGAAATCGTAAGCACCCGCCTTGAAGGGCAGCGTCGCCGTTTCCCCCTCGATCCGGCCGTCGGGATTGTAGAGGCCGTTGGCGACATCGAGATGGTGGAAGCGGAACTCCGGATAGGCCGGCGTGATGGTCGAGGCGCACCAGCGGATACCGTCCAGCACGATGTCGATGCCATCGTAGGACGAGTCCAGATACTGGGTCAGCGGCAGCGCCATGCGGCCGACGCCGCAGCCGATCTCCAGCACCTTGTGGTCGGGACGCAGGCCGCCCAGCCGCACGAAATGGCGCAGGAACTCCGCCCCGATGGCACGGAAATCGCCGTCGCCGATGAAATGCAGCTCGGGCGGCGGCACCGGCAGGAAGCGGTTGCGCGCGATCTGGGCGCAGAGCCATTCCAGCCGCGGATCGGTCTGGCGGCGCAGGACGGCAAGCTGCGTAGTCGGCAGAAGCGCGTTCATCGAGTCACCTGTGCTGTCTTGCGGGTGTGGCCAGCCTTGGAGGACCGCACCTCGTCGTCGGCGCACCAGTCGCGCGCCATCAGCTCGGCCATGCGGTCGGCCCAGCGGCGGCCATGGAGCCAGCGGTTGTATTCGGAGGCGACCCCGCGGGTGTAGCCCTGGTGCCGGCCGATGGAGCGGCGCTCCAGATGGTACAGCTCGACCGACGGGGCATAGCGGATGTCGAGACCCTGGCCGCGGATGCGCAGGCACAGGTCCGAATCCTCGAAGTCGCCGATGATGTAGTCTTCGCAGAAGCCGCCGGCTGCGGTGAAAGCGGCGCGCGTGGTCAGCAGGCAGGCGCCGGTAACGCCGGGCACCGAGCGCGGACGGCAGGCGGCGGCGAAGTCGCGCGGCAGGCCCTTGAAGTAGTGATGGTTGTACCAGGCGCCCTGCAGGTCGCGGTCGAAATAGAGGCCGGCATGTTGGAGACTGTCGTCGTCGAACAGCAGCTTCGGCCCGACGGCGCCGATGCCGGGACGCTCCTCCAGCGCCGCGATCAACTGCGGCAGCCAGCCGGCGCGGTCGGGCACCACGTCGGAGTTCAGGAACAGCAGGCGGTTGCCGCGGGCGACCGCGACGCCGGCGTTGTTGGCGGCGGAATAACCGTAATTGGCGCTCTGCACCAGCAGCAGCATCGGCAGGCCGTAGAGGCCGTGGAAGCCGCGCAGCAGATGCACCACCTCGTCGCGCTGCTCCGGGCTGTCGAGCACGAAGACCAGTTCGGCATTGGCCATCGCCGGGTCGGTGGCGAAGCAAGCGATCTGGAAGCGCAGGAATTCCAGCGTGCGGTAGAGCGGGATGATCACCGACACCGCGGGTTTGGACTTGCGCTCGCCATAGACGACCAGTTCCGGTTCGCCGCGGGTGGCGAGATGGGCGGCGTGCAGCGGGGCGACGGCCGGGCCGATGACGGCCTCCAGCAACTCCGGCGTGGCGAAGCGCGGCGGCAAGCTGCCCAGCACGGCGGCACGGGCGTCGGCATGGGCGCGCGGCCGCGGCGGCGGGACGAGGCGCAGGGCGCCGCCCGACGCCAGCCGAAGCTCCGCCGTTACCTGAAGCGCCTCCGCCGGTTCCGGATTGCCGGGCAGATGCAGGACGAAGCCGCTGCGGTCGATGACGCCAGCGCCCGTGATGCCGTAGAGCTTGGCCACATCCTCGCGCGGGAAGCGGTTGCGGAAGCGCTCCACACGGCGTTCGCCGCCGAAGGGAGTGCGCACCACCAACTCCGACGCCAGACCATGCGGATCATGCAGCCAGCCGGCGAGGAACAGCCCACCGTCCGAGGTGGGAACCGCGAGGTCGAGCGAGGCGCCGATCGGCCGCTTGGCGTCGGCGGCCTGCCGGCGCGGCAGCGGGGCCAGCGCCTGCAGCTCGCTGACCGCCGATGCGGCGGACGCATCGCTTCGGCCGCGTTGGGCAAGGCTGGTCAACAGATAATGGCGAAGGGTGGCCGGCGTGTCGGGACGGGCGTTCAGCCGGTCGGTCAGGGTCGGCAGGCCGACCGACTCCTCGGGGAAGCGGCGGCAGGCGACGCCGTTGGCGCCCAGCACCACCAGCAGGTTGCCCGGCGCGCACAGCCCACGGTCGATGAGCAGGTCGAAGGCGATGCGCCCCTTCCCCGCCGGATCGGCACCGATGCAGGCATCGAAGGGCGCCCGCGCCAGCCCGTTCGGCGACAGCACGACCAGACCGCTGATGGCGCCGAAGCGACCGGACAGCGCGCCGGCACATAGCAGAAGTCCACCGCCCGCCGTCGCGCGGACCGCCAGATCGGCCGGCTCCACTGCACGGTCCAGCACCAGCCGGCGGCACAATGCTGCGAAGGCCGCATCGCGGCGAAGGGTCGGAGTGGAGCAGGCAAAGTCGAACAGGAAGCGCAACACCCGCAGCCGGGCCGTACCGTCCAGACTGCCGAGCAGCCCGGTAGGGTCCAGATCGGCGGCGCCGGATTCGGTGCGAAGCTCGGCGATCACGCGGTTGTTGGCGATGAAATGGATGGGCATCCGCGGGTCACGCGGTGCCGGCAGGATCGACAAAACGCGCCGCCCGCCCCAGCCGGTCTCGACGGTCAGCGTGGTGAAGGGCGGACGCACCGGCTCGCCGTCGACGCTCGGCGTGATCGAACCGACAGGGTCGGTCGTGCCGTCCGCCTTCCCGTCCATCGTCCAGGAGACGAGGAGGAAGCGGCGGCCCAGCGCCAGACGTTGGGCGGGGGCGATCGACACCGAATTCGGCAGGACGGCGATGACGGTCATTGATTGGGATTCCGGCAGCGTCGATGGATTTGAAAGTCGTAAAGGCGAACTTCGGGCAAAGGGGGACCGGCGGCGGCTTTGACACCACCGGTCCGTCCTTCTCAGGCGTCGCTTAAGAAGCGTCGTCCGATGAGTGCCCGGTTAGTGGATGACGAAGAAGTCGTTCGGGTGGTTGTGGATGTCCGCAGCGGAGACACCCTTCAGCGTGATGCTGTCGCCATGGCCGAGGTCGATCACGGCGTCGCCATGCTGGTCGGTGACACGGGCGGCCAGATCGGCGGCGTCGGTCACCTTCAGACCATTGATGTTGCGGGAGATCTGCAGGACGTCCTCGCCGGCCTTGAAGTCCAGGACCACGTCCTGGCCACCACCGCCGGAGAAGATGAAGACATCGTGGCCGGCGCCGCCGGACAGGATGTCGTTGCCCTTGCCGCCGTCGAGGATGTCGTTGCCGTCGTCGCCGAACAGCACGTCGTTGCCATCGCCGCCGGACAGCACGTCGTTGCCGGTGCCGCCATGCAGGATGTCGTTGCCCTTGCCGCCGTCGAGGATGTCGTCGTGGCCGCCGCCGGACAGGATGTCGTCACCCTTGCCGCCGGTCAGAATGTCGTTGCCGTCCCCCCCGGACAGCACGTCATTGCCGTTGCCGCCATCCAGCACGTCACGACCGGCGCCACCGATCAGAACGTCGTCACCACTCCCCCCCAGGATGATGTCGTCGCCCGAACCGCCGTCGATGATGTCGTTGCCGTTACCCCCCAGCAGCACGTCCGCGGCGGTACCGCCATGGATCACGTCCGCCCCGTTCCCCCCGAACAGAGCGTCATGTCCATCACCGCCGAGCAGAGTGTCGCTCCCGTTGCCCCCCAGCACCAGGTCGTTCCCCTGCCCGCCAACCAGCAGATCGTCATGATTCGTGCCGACATGCACGTCGTAGCTGCCCCCAGGAACCGTAGCCATCGTAGGTGTCTCCTTGCGATGTGATTAGGATTGTTGGGCCTTCTTTCGGCCTCGCTCAAAAGGCTGAGCTCGCCTTTCGGTGTAACCAAATCTATCGGGGGGATAGTGTGATAAAACTCGGGCACATGGAAGAGAAAGTTGAGTCAAGACAACGGATTCTTGCAGTAGAACGCATTGTCGATATTTTCAAAAAGACAGTTAGTCTGATTTGCATCGAATTTCTAAGCAGTTTACGTTTTAAAAAATGCTGGTCTATCCCTCATTCTGATTCCAAAAAGGCCCCGGACCTGTGTCCGAGCCAACCAAGATCCATTTTCGTTAAAGGATGGTTTTCAAATCCGGTTGGTCCAAACAAAGCCACAGAAGCCAAGGACGCATTGTCGCCTGACGCGTCGTCCCATTCGCGGATGTGCAAAAGGGCCGGCGTGGGGGACGCCGGCCCTTCCACGGGGCCGCTTGGCAGGGGATGGACACCCAAGCAAGGACCCCAGCCCACACCGGCCCGAACGGGGAGGGCCGGGGGGATGGCGGTTCCGCTTACCGCTCGCGGAAGGCCCTCTGCAGGCCGTCGGTCAGCGGTGTCAGGAAATAATCGATGGCGCGGCGGGCGTGGCCGTGGATCATCACTTCGGCCGGCATGCCGGGATGCAGCTCGACATTCGGCAGGGCCTTCAGCTCCGCCGCATCCATGCTGATCCGCGCCGCGAAGTAATAGGCGCCGGTGCGCTCGTCCTCCAGCTGGTCGGCCGACAGCGAAACCACCTGCCCGGCGACCGGCGGCACGGCGCGCTGCCGATAGCCGGTCAGCTTCACCATGGCCTTGCTGCCGACCTCCACATTCTGAACGTCGTGCGGGGAGACGCGCGCCTCCACGATCATAGCGTCGTCCTGCGGCACGATATCGAGGATGCCGGCGCCGGTGGGGATCACGCCGCCTGGGGTGAAGAATTTCAGACCGGTCACCCGCCCGGCCTGCGGTGCGGTTATCGCTTGGCGCAGCAGCACGTCATCGGCGCTTCGCAGCCGTTCCGACAGGTCGGAGACGCTGGCCTGGGCCGCCTGCAGGTCGGTCGAGACCTCCGACCGGCGGGTGTTGCCGATGTTAATCATGGTCAGCTCGGCGGCGGCAATGGCCTGCTCCGCCTTGGACTTGTTCGCCATCAGCTCGCCCAGCCGGCCTTCGGAGTCGGCGACATTCCGCTGAAGCTCCAGCATCCGCGGCTTGCGCTCGTATCCCTTCGCCAGCAGGCCCTGCACCACCCGCAACTCGTCCTGGGTGTAGCGCAGACGGTCGGCAGTGGCGACGCGTTGGGCCTCCAGCGCCACGATCTCGTCGCGCAGCTGGGAGATTTGCTTGCGCTGGATTCCCAGCTGGGCCTCGTAGCTGTCATGGCGGGAGCGGAACAGCCGCTCCTCCACAGACATCGCCTCGGCCGCCACCGGATTGTCGCGGGCGGCCTTCACCAGTTCCTCGGCGAACAGAGGATTCGGCGCGTCAGACTGTTCGGCGCGCAGACGTCCCAACTTCGCCAGCGCGGTCCAATACTGTCCCTGCAACTGCGCGACCACGGCCTGGCTTTGCGTGGAGTCCATCCGCAGCAGCACTTGGCCGGCCTGCACCAGGTCGCCGTCCTTGACCAGCAGGTCGCGCAGGATTCCGCCCTCCAGATGGGAGACGGTCTTGCGGTGGCTTTCCACCATCACCGTGCCGGCGGCCAGTGCGGCGCTGTCCAGGCTGGCGGTGAAGCCCCAGGTCAGGAAGCCGCCGAATCCGACCAGTACGGCCAGCGCGCCCGCCAGCGCGGTGCCGCGCAGCGACGGTTCGACCGGCGCCATGTCGATGGTGGCGGTCCAGACGGGCTGGGACGACAGAAGGGGTGTATCGCCGGTCATCGCTGTTCTCCGCTGCGGACGAGGCGGGTCACGCCGGCGGGTACGCCGCCCGGCTGCACCAGTTTCAGGACGTCGCTGCGGGCGCCGAAATGCTCGACGGCGCCCTCCTTCATTACCACCAGCTTGTCGGCGATGGCGACGATGGAGGGGCGGTGGGCGATCATCACCACCGTCGTGCCGTCGGCCTTCACCTTGTGAACGGCGTTCAGCAACGCTTGCTCGCCCTCATGGTCGAGGTTGGAGTTGGGCTCGTCCAGCACCAGCAGGCGCGGACGGCCGAACAGGGCGCGGGCCAGTGCGATGCGTTGCCGCTGGCCGCCGGACAGGGAAAAGGCACTGTCGCCCACCGGCGTGTCGTAGCCGAAGGGCAAGCGGCCGATCATCTCGTGCACCCCCGCCAGCCGGGCGGCGCGGACGATCTCCGCCGGATCGGCGCTGGCCATGCGGGCGATGTTCTCGCCGATGGTGCCGTCCAGCAGGGCGACCGACTGCGGCACGTAGCCGACATATCTGCCGAAGCTCTCGCGCTCCCACAGATAGGTGCTGGTGCCGTCCAGATAGATGCCGCCGGCCGTCGGCTGCCAGACGCCGACCAGCAGGCGGGCCAGCGTCGATTTGCCGGCGCCCGACGGGCCGATGACGCCAAGCACCTCCCCCGCCTCGATCGCGAAGGAGACGTTGCGCAGCACCGGGCGGTTCAGCCCGGCCGGCACATGGCTGACGCGGTCGACGGTCAGAGCGCCAGTGGGTTGCGGCAGCGGCATGGTGGAACGGGCCGAAGCGCCGTTGTTCAGCAGGTCGCGGATGCGGCGGTGCGCCTCCAGCGCCTTTACCCATTGGCGCCAGCCGTCCACCAGCTGTTCGAAGGGATGCAGCAGCCGCCCGGTGATGAGGCCGGCCGCCATCATGCTGCCAGGGGTCACCAGATTGTCGATCACCAGCGTCGCACCGGCGGCGATCACGCCGACCTGAAGGATCATCCGAAGCGAGCGGGAGGACGCCGCCAGCCCGCGCGACAGGGTGGCGCCGCGGTCGATCATCCCGGCCGATCCGCTCTGCGCCGCCTGCCAGCGCCGGGCCAGGGCCGGCAGCATGCCCATCGCCTCGATGGCTTCGGCATGGCGGACGGTGCCGGCGATGTCGGCGAAGACGCGGGCCGAGGCCTCGTTCGCCTGGGCCATCGGCCGGCGGGTCAGCATGTCGGTCAGCACGCCCATCACCAGCAGCACCAGCGCCGAGATGATGGCGAGCACGCCATAGACCGGGTGAAGCAGGAACAGGATCGCCAAAAAGATCGGCGCCCAGGCCAGTTCCAGCGGGGCGGTCACGGCGCTGCTGGTCATGAAGCTGCGCAGGTCGTTCAGGTCGCGCATGGTCTGCGCCGCGTTGCGCGGCCCGCCCGACAGCGCGTCGACGATGGAGGCCTCCAGCGCCGGAACGTTGAAGCGGTGCGCGATCACGGCGCTGGTCACCAGGAAGGCGCGGGCGCGGATGAAGTCCAGCACGCCGTACAGCGCCAGCGCCCCCACCGCGATGATCGCCAGCATCGTCAGCGTTTCCAGGCTGCGGCTGCTCATCACCCGGTCGTAGACCTGCATGGTGAAAAGCGGCAGCACCAGCATCAGGACGTTCACGAACAGGCTGAGGACGCCGGCCAGCAACAGGCCCTGTCCGATCTTCCGGTAGGCTTGGGTCAGCAGGGGCCGATCCACGGAACTCATCTTCGATCCTTCCTGATGGAGGACTCGCCGGCTCGCGCGGCGCTTGAAATCGGGAAAACACAAAAAGCTGCCGGCGGCGACGACACGCGGGACAGGAAGCCGGCTGGGGGGATGCCGGATGCGGCCGGCCCGGGAACGGGAGGTCGCCTATGGATGGACAGATCCTGACGCGGGGGGAGGCGTCGGCGGACTTGGCACGGTTAAGCTTTACACCGGGGACATTTTAGAGACGTGTGACAAGTTTCGGCCCGCACTCCTTTCCAGCATCCGAAAAAGGGGTATCTTCGTCTCTCTAAGTCGCTGATAAAAAACGGGAAAACAGCGCTTCACCGAAGGTCTTAGGCCGTTGGTGGCGGTTTTTGCAGCCATCTGGTCAGACGCAGCCGACATCGTGCATGCTGCGACGCGATGAATTTGCGCAAGGCGCCGTGATCCCCCCATCCGGCCTGCCCTGCACCGCCCCCCGCTTTCCTTCCACCATGCCGGCCGCCCGTTTCAGGCTGCGGCCCAAAGACCGGTTCAAGGAAACCCACGCTCCATGACGACCTCGAAAACCATTCTCGTTACCGGCGGCGCCGGCTATGTCGGCAGCCACTGCGTGACGGAGCTTCTCGACCGCGGCCACCGGGTCGTGGTGTTCGACAATCTGCGTCAGGGCCATGCCGCAGCCGTTCCGGCCGAGGCGACCTTCATCCAGGCCGATCTCGCCGACGAGGCGGCGCTGGCCCGTGTGTTCGGGCAGTGGCGCTTCGACGCGGTGTTTCACTTCGCGGCGTTGTCCGTGGTCGGCGAATCGATGCGCGACCCGCACGCCTATCTGCACGGCAATACCGTCACCTCGCTGAACCTGATCCGCGCCGCGGTGAAGGCAGGGGTGATGAAGCTGGTCTTCTCCTCCACCGCGAACCTGTTCGGCTCGCCCAAGCGGATCCCGATCGACGAGGATGAGGCGATCGATCCCGGCAGCCCGTATGGCGAATCGAAGTTCATGATCGAGCGCGCCCTGCATTGGGCCGACCGCTGCCATGGTCTGCGCTCCGCCTGCCTGCGTTACTTCAATGCCGCCGGCGCCCATCCGAACGGGCAACTCGGCGAGGATCACAGCCCGGAGACGCATCTGATCCCGCTGGTGATGGACGCCGCCACCGGCAAGCGTCCGCACATCGAGATCTTCGGCGACGACTATGATACCCGCGACGGAACCTGCATCCGCGACTATATCCATGTCTGCGATCTGGCCGACGCCCATCTGCGGGTGCTGGACGCGCTCGATGAGCGGTCGGTCCGCTACAACCTCGGCAACGGCACCGGCTACAGCGTGCGTGAGGTGATCGCGTCGGTGGAGCGCATCACCGGCCGCACCGTGCCGGTGAAGGTCGGCCCGCGCCGCCCCGGCGACCTGCCGGTGCTGATCGCCTCGTCGGAGCGCATCCGCCGCGACCTCGGCTGGCAGCCGCGCTTCCCGGAACTGGACAGCATCATCGGCAGCGCCTGGGCATGGCGCAGCGCACATCCCAACGGCTTCCGCGGCCTTGCCGCCGCGGCGGAGTGAGTCAGCAGGAAGGACGACGGCAATGGTAGAGCCGGGATCATGGACGCGATGAGCAACCTGAACTGGGACGATGACGACGCGCCCGAACCGGGATCGGACGACAACTCCGGGGACCGGACCGGCGGCAAGCCCGGCGAGGCTCTCGACCTTGCCGACTTCCACGGCATGGCGCGCCTGATCGAGCGGATGCACCGCCGGTACCTCGATGTCGTCCGTGTCGGGCTGTCCAAGCAGGGCATCGAGGACATCGGACCGGTGCAGGCGCTGATGATCATGCTGATCGGCGAGGACGAGCTGTCGGTCCGCGACCTGATGGAGCGCGGCTATTACTTGGGCTCGAACGCGTCCTACAGCCTGAAGATCCTGGTCGACGCCGGATACATCAACCGGGCCGCCAACCAGCGCGACCGCCGCACCGCCCGCCTCCAGCTGACCGACAAGGGGCGGGAGCTGTGGGAGGGGCTGCGGCGGATGGAGCAGGCGCAGGCCGAGGCGCTGGTGCGCAACGAGACCGAGGTCCGCGACCTGAAGGCCAGCTACCGCACGCTCCGCCGGCTCGACCGGCTTTGGGGCGACATGGTCCGCTACTCCTGCCTCGATTTCGATTGAAGGTCTTCCTCCGATGCCGCAGCCGGGTGCCATGATGCCACACGCCGCCGCCCACCCCGACGCCCCCCACCCCAACGGCCTGTCGTCCAAGGACGTGGAGCGGCTGCTCGTCTCGCCGAACGCGGAAACGCGGATCGAGACGATGAACAAGCTGTTCCACGACCTGGAGGCGGGCGCGCTCAGCCCGGCCGAACGGTCGCTGGCGATCGAGGTGGTGCATTGCTTTGCCGGCGACGCCCAGGTGGCGGTACGCGAGGCTGTGGCCTGGCAGCTGCGCAACAGCCCGCTGCTGACCGAGGATCTGGCGGAGCGGCTGGTGCGCGACGTCGGCCGGGTGGCCTTCCCCATCCTGCGCGACGCCGCCGGCCTGACCGACGATCTGCTGCTGGACGTGCTGTCCGATCCCGATGCCGGCAAACATGTGGCGGTCGCCAGCCGCTCCAAGGTTTCGGCCCGTGTCTCCGGAGCGATCGCCGAGCGCGGCAACGTGATCGCGGTGACGGCATTGCTGCGCAATGACGGCGCCGAGGTGCCGGACAGCGCGATGAGCCGCGCGCTCGACCGCTTCGGCCGGGTCCGCATGGTCAGCGAGGCGGCGGCGACCCGTCCCGGCCTGTCGCTGGCGATGGTGGAGCGGGTGGTCGCCTTCGTGTCGGACAGCATGCGCACCACGCTGATGCAGGCGCACGGCCTGTCGCGCGAGCTGGTCGAACGGCTGGTGGAGCGCGGCCGGGAAGCGGCGACCATGCGCATGCTGCGCCCGGTGCTGCGCGGGGCCGAGGATATCGACGCGGTGATCCAGTGGCTGCACACCAACCGCCGTCTGACGCCGGTCCTGCTGTTCCGCGCGCTGTGCGCCGGCGACCTCGGGCTGTTCGTCGCCGGCATGGCGCTGCGCGCCGGCATCCCGCAGGAGAATGCCCGTCGGCTGGCCTGGGATGACGGCGAGCTGGGCATGGCGGCGCTGATGAAGAAGGCGACCGTTGCTCCCGGCCTGACCCACCCGTTCCAGGTCGCGGTCGGCGTCGCCAAGCGCATGGAATATGAGGGCGGCGACGCCCAGCGCGAGGACTTCCAATCGGAGGTCATCAGCGAGCTGTTCACCGCCTGCACGCCCACCAACGACTGGATGGTCGACGACCTGCTGCTGCAGTTGTTCGACCAGAAGTCCGACGAGGTGATCGACCGGGCGCTGGATCAGGCGGGGCTGCCCTTCTCGCCGGTGCGGACGGTGCAGTAATCGGGTCAGCCTCCTCCCGCCGTGGCGCCGGCAGTGACGCCGCGGAGGATGTCGGACATGCTGAGGATGGCCTCCGCCACCTCGATGATGCGCTTGTTCTGGTTCATCGCCGTCTTGCGGATCAGCTTGTAGGCTTCCTCCTCCGACAGGTTGCGGGTGGACATCAGCAGGCCCTTGGCGCGGTCGATCACCTTGCGCTCGTTGAGCGCTGCCTTGGCGGTCTCCAGTTCCAGGCTGACATCGCGCAGGCGCTGGGACTGCGCCTGGACGACGTCGAGGACCGAGCGCATCAGCTTCGGCCGCAGCCCGTCTGGAGCGTAGAGGCCGGAGGCGTCCTGGCCGGAAAGACCGGGATCGGCATCGACCAGCACCATGGCGACCGGCACCACCGCGTCGGGTGTTCGGCCGTCGGCCTGTTCCAGATCTGCACGAGCCTGGGCAAGCTTCGCCTCGCACAGCCGGCGGAGATCCTCGGTCAGGCGGTCCTCCACCGTCTTCAGCAGGTCCATGCGGCGGGTGGAGCGTTCGAACCAGACCTCCGGGGTGATGCCTGACAACTCGCCATGGCGGGCATCGTCGGCGAGCGCCACCGCACGCATCCGCTCCACCTCCACCACCGCAGGGTCGGCCAGGGCGGTGCGGACGGCGGCGGCATGGGCGGGATCGGCGAACTCCGCGAAGATGCGGAAGGCTCGGTTCTGCGCGTCGATCAACTGGGCGAGGCGCGCATGTTCCGCCCCGTCGAAGCGCCCGCGCGAGAAGCCGGCGCTGGCGGTCGCCCGCTCCTGACCGGCGAATTCCTTGCCCTGGACGATGTTGAACAGGGCGACCAGGGCGCGGGAGATCGCCGGGTCGGCAGCGATGTCGGCGGCCTCGAACACCACGGACAACAGATGGCCGATGATGTCGGTGAAGGCCTTCACCGAATCCTGCGGCACCAGCGCCAGCGACGACACCTGACCGCGCAGGGCCGGCAGACCGTCCAGCGCGTGGAGCGCGATGGCGACGCGGCTGTAGAACTGCGCGCCGGAACTGAGGCGGTCGAGCTGTTCGTCCACCAGATCCAGCCGGTCGCGCAGCACCGCCTCCAGCGCCTTGGCGTCGGATTGCCAGCGGGCGCGGTCGTCGGCGAAGCGGCTGCCGCTGGAGCCCAGATAGATGGAGGAGGCGCCGCGTTCCTTCTGCAGGGCGTGGATGAGGGCGCTGAGATCGCGGACCAGGGCGCTGACCACCAGAAGCTGTTCGACGTCGCGGATGCGGCACAGCTTGGCGGCGCGAAGGAATCGCGTCGCGGCGGCGCTGGTCCCGCTTTCGGCCCCGCTTCCCCGACTCTGCTGCTCGATATCCATGCGGCCCGTTCCCCCGACATCGCCCTGCCCCACGGGTCCATACGCAATGGATATGCCAGCTTGAATGCGCCCGCGGACCGGGCGGGAATGCGGCTTTTGCGCGAGAGTCCAGAGGCGTTGCCGGAAAAATGGGCGGACTGTTGGCGCGAAGATGTGCAGCGCAACATCGAAGGGTTCGGCGCTGTTGTAAGAGAGTTTCCCCGTTTCGGAGTCGCTCCCATGATGACCAAGAACCCGTTCATGAGCGCTTGGCTCTCCTGGGCCAACCGCGCCAGCGGCATGTGGACCTCCGCCACAATGTCGGCGGCCAGGCGCAACCAGGCGGCGGCCCAATCGGCGATGATCAAGGCCATGATGACGCCGCCGAAATCCGGGCAAGGCAACTCCGCTTCCAAGCCGAAGCGGAAATCCAAGCCGGCGCGCTGAGCGGCGGGCCGGCCAAAGGGCAGCGTTGCCGCAGCCATGGCTTGACGGTGCGCGGAGGGAATGGCCAAATCCACCCCCTTCCGTTTCACGCGCAACCGTTCGAGACACGCCCCATGACCTCCGTTCGCATGCCTTCGTCGCGGCCGCCGTCGCGCTGGGCGAACCTGTTCACCGACCGGCCCGTCACCTGCATCGAGGATCTGCGGCAGCTGGCGGAATGGCGCGTGCCGCGGATGTTCTACGATTACGCGGATTCCGGCTCCTACACCGAGTCGACCTACCGCGCCAACGAGTCCGACTTCGGCCGGATCAAGCTGCGCCAGCGCGTGGCGGTGGACATGACCAACCGGACGCTGGCCAGCACGATGGTCGGCCAGCCGGTGGCGATGCCGGTGGCGCTGGCCCCGACCGGCCTGACCGGCATGCAGCATGCCGACGGCGAGATCCTGGCAGCGCGCGCCGCCGCCAAGGCTGGCGTGCCCTTCACCCTGTCCACCATGAGCATCTGCTCCATCGAGGACGTGGCGGAGAACACCGACAAGCCCTTCTGGTTTCAGCTCTACGTCATGCGCGACCGCGCCTTCATCGACAAGCTGATCGACCGCGCCAAGGCGGCGGGCTGCTCGGCGCTGGTGCTGACGCTGGACCTGCAGATCCTCGGCCAGCGGCACAAGGACATCAAGAACGGGCTGTCGACCCCGCCGAAGCTGACCATCGGCAACATCCTGGACATGGCGACCAAGCCGCGCTGGTCGATCAACATGCTGCGCACCCACCGCCGTACCTTCCGCAACATCGTCGGTCACGCGACGGGAGTGAGCAACCTGTCGTCGCTGTCCTCCTGGACGGCGGAGCAGTTCGACCCGACGCTGAACTGGGACGACGTGCGCCGCATCCGCGACCGCTGGGGCGGCAAGCTGATCCTGAAGGGCATCCTCGATCCGGAAGACGCGGTGATGGCGGCGGAGACCGGGGCCGACGCGCTGATCGTCTCCAACCATGGCGGCCGGCAGCTGGACGGCGCGATTTCCTCCATCGCGGCGCTGCCGGCCATCGTCGAGGCGGTGGGCGACCGCATCGAGGTGCTGATGGACGGCGGCATCCGCTCCGGCCAGGACGTGGTCAAGGCTCTGGCGCTGGGCGCCAAGGGGACCTTCATCGGCCGCGCCTTCCTCTATGGGCTGGGCGCCGGCGGCGAGGCCGGCGTGGCCCAATGCCTGGAGATCATCCGCAAGGAGATGGACGTGACCATGGCCATGTGCGGCCTGCGCGATATCAAGGACGTGACCTCCAACATCCTGGCCGGGAAGCCGAATTTCGGGGTTTGACCAGGGCGGTTCGGGGGGCAACGTCAGCCCCCCGCAACGCTTCCCGCCCTGCCCTGTTGTACCGGGGCAACGTGCCACACCGGCATGTAACGGGGAGTGGTCCATGAGCGAACTCCGTGAGGGCAGCGCCACCGTCACCGCGGAGGCAGAGGCCTTCTATACCGAGAGCCTGAAGCTGCTGACCCAGTCGGGCATCCCGTTCCTGCTGGGCGGGACATACGCGGTCAGCGCCTATACCGGGATCAACCGGCCGACCAAGGACATCGATGTCTTCTGCTGCGGCGGCGATTTCCCGCGCATCCTCTCCCATTTCCAGGACCATGGCTTCGAGACGGAGATCGAGGACGAACGCTGGATCGGCAAGGTCAAGCATGGCGAGCTGTTCTTCGACGTCATCTTCAATTCCGCCGTCGCCATCAACCCGGTCAACGACCGCTGGTTCAAGGAGGAACACCGCGCGGTGATCTGCGGCGCCGATGTGCGGCTGGTGGCGCCGACGGAGATGATCTTCTCCAAATCATTCGTCCAGATGCGCCACAAGTACGACGGGCCGGACGTGGCCCACATGATTTTGAAACAGCATGACAAGATCGACTGGAAAAGGCTGCTCGCCCACATGGAGCAGTATTGGGAAGTGCTGCTGATCCACCTGCTGAACTTCCGCTTCATCTACCCGACCGAGCGCGACCGCATCCCCGACTGGCTGGTGGCGGAGCTGCTGGAACGGATGCAGGAGCGCGCCAAGCTGCCGGTCGCCCAGACCCGCATCTGCCGGGGCCGGCTGTTCTCGCGCGAGGATTACCTGATCGACGTCACCCAGTGGGGCTTCGCCGACGTGGTCGGGGAGGAGGGCACGAAGGAGAGCCTGAAGGAGAGTGGAAATGGATGAGCGCAGGCTGACCGTCGCCGCCATCGGCGACATCCATGTCGGCGAGACCACGCAGTATCCCTATCGCGATCTGTTCCAGGAGATCGCCGGCAAGGCCGACGTGCTGGCGCTGTGCGGCGACCTGACCAACCACGGCAAACCGCGCGAGGCGGAGATCCTCGCCGACGCCCTGCGCTCCATCGGCATCCCGGTGGTCGCGGTGTTCGGCAACCACGATTACGAATGCGGCCATCTGGAGGAGATCGAGCATATCCTGGCACAGGCCGGGGTGCGGTTCCTCGACGGCGCGCCGCAGGAGATCGGCGGGGTCGGCTTCGCCGGGGTGAAGGGTTTCGGCGGCGGCTTCGGCAACCGGATGCTCGACAGCTTTGGCGAGCCGGCGATCAAGCAGTTCGTCCATGAGGCGGTGAACGAGGCGATGCGGCTGGAAAGCGCGCTGCGGCAGCTCGACACCGAACGGGTGTTCGTCGTGCTGCATTACGCCCCCATCGCCGCGACGGTGGAGGGGGAGCCGACGGAGATCTTCCCGTTCCTGGGATCGTCGCGGCTGGCCGAGACCATCGACCGGTTCGACAATGTGCGGGCGGTGGCGCATGGGCATGCGCATCACGGCAGCTATCACGGGACCACGCTGCGGGGGACGCCGGTCTACAACGTGGCCCAGACCATCCCCAAGGAGACCGGGCGGCCCTATGCGCTGATCGAGGTTTGAGGCCGGCGGGAACATGCCGCTTCGGAAAAGGCATTCCCCCGGAGCCGACAGGTCGGGCTTCAAGCCGATGCGAAATCGGTCGATAGCGAAACCCCGCGCCAGTTGTCGAGGATCGCCCGGTCGGCGGCGTGCTTGGCCTCGATTGCCGCGACGGTGTCGCTGCCGAGCGGCAGCCTGACCGGCGGCTCGGCGACATCGGCGAAGCGGACGAGCACATCGACGACCGTGACATGGATGCCGAGCGGCGCCGGTTCGGCGTGCAGCGCTTCCGACAGCCCTTCGACCGCGAATTTGGCGGAGCTGTGGACGCCGAAGCCGGCAGCGCCGCGATAGCCGCCGATGGAGGAGATGTTCAGGATGCGGCCGGACCGCGCCTTGCGCATCTGCGGCAGCACCACGCGGGTGACGTGAAGCCGGTGCGGCTGCGGCATATGGCCTTGACCGGTCGCCGCAGCCGTGGTTCTCAGCTCGTTGCGCCCGTCCGCCGGACGGCCAGCTCGGTTCCCGCCTTGAGGAGATCGGCGTGTAGATAACGGGCCGCCGCGAGGTAGTGGAAGACCGCCCAGAGGCCGGTGAGCGTTCCGGCGACCAGCACGTAGCGCAGCGACTGCTGCGGATCGGCCACCCGCGTCTCCAGCCAGTCGGACGCCCAGCCGATGACCTGCGGGGCGACGGCAAGATTGGCGATGTTGGCGACGAACAGCAGGATGGCGATGATCTGGGCCCGCATCGACGGCAGGACCGCGTTCTGCACCAGAGCAAGCGTCGGTCCGATATAGACGTAGGCGATCGGCACGAACACCCAAAGCATGATCTCGGCGACGAAGCGGGACTCCGTCAGGTAGGCGGCCGCGGATGCCCCGGTGCCGGCGAGGGCGGTAACGGCGACGACCCAGATTTGCCAGCGCGCATCGCGGCCGGCGCTCCAGTGCATCACCCAGGCCGTCAGCAGGATGGCCGCGGCCCCTCCGATCCCGTGCATCGGGCCGAGCAACGCCCCCGCCTCGCCGACGGACAGATGGTGGGAGCGGACCAGGAAGGACGGGGTCCACCAGATCAGGCCCCAGCCCCAGAAGGTGATCACCGTGGCGCCGGCCAGAATATGCAGCAAGGCCTTCTGCGTGCGAACGAAGCGCAGGGTGTCGCCGAGGCTCGACGTCGCGGCGGTCGGATGGCTCGGGTCGAGTTGGCCGCGCTTGGGTTCCCTGACCCCCAGCCATACGATTGCCGCCAGAGGCAGGCCGGCGATGCCGAAGGCGACGAAGACCGCCCGCCAACCATGATGATCGTTGATCCACCCGCCCCCAGTCGACCCGATCCAGGCGCCGACGGCGGCGCCGATGCCGAAGATCGACATGGCGAACGCGCGCTTCGACGGCAGGAACTTGTCGGACAGCAGGGCCTGGGACGGGGGCGTCCCCCCGGCCTCGCCGACGCCGACCCCGATCCTGGCGAAGAACAGGTGCCAGAACCCCTGGGCGTATCCGCAGGCGATGGTGAACAGCGACCATCCGGCAAGCGCCAGCGCCGTCATCTTCTTTCTGTTCGTCCGGTCGGCGAGGACGCCGAGGGGAATCCCGGCGGCGACATAGAAGATCGCCAGGGCGGTTCCCGTCAGGAATCCCACCGCGCCGTCGGAAAGGGAGAACTCGGCCTTGATCGGCTCTATCAGGGTGGAGATGACGAAGCGGTCTGCGATGTTCATCGCGTACACGGTGGTCATCAGGAACAGGGCGATCCACCGGTCCGGCGATTCGACGGGCAATTCCGCCATGGACCGGCTCGCGGCTGGAACGGTATTCGGCTGGCCTACAGCTGCGGCTCCCTTCATCTTACGCTTCCTCCTCCTGTTTTGATTTTATGGGCGGAAAAACCGGCCGGGGATTGGCCCGGGGCATCGAAAGGCTCAGGCTTCGGCGCGCGCCCGCCACAGTTCCCAGGCGAAGCGGCTGCGGACGCCGAGATCGAGGAACGGACGCGGCGGCAGGCCGGTGGGAGCGCCGAGGCTTTCCATATCGGCGATCAGCGGGTTGTCCTCGCCGCACGCCATATCAGCCGCCAGGACGCCGCTGATGGTCCCCTTTGCCACGCCGACGCCGTTCTGGCAGACGGCGGCAAAGACATCCGGTGCCACGCGGGCGAAGCCGGGAGCGCCGTTCCGGGACAGGCAGATGTAGCCGGTCCAGGTATGCTCCATGCCGACGTCGGGCAGCATCGGGAAGCGTTGGTCGAACAAGCGCTTGTGCCCGGCCCCTATCGCCCGCCGGCGCTCGTCCGACCGGCGGAAGCCGGGACAGAAATGGATGTTCTGCCGGATCAGGATCCGATGGTCCGAGGTCCGCCGCATGGTGATGCCGGCGAAAGCGTTGGCGGGCGTGAGTCCCCAATTTTCCACCCCGCCCAGCGCGGCCCGCTCATCGGGCGACAGCGGGCGGCTCAAGCTCGCATGGGCGGCGAAGACCAGCAGCCGCCGCTTGTAGAAGCCGAACTTCTCGGCGAAGCCGTTGACCGCCAGGATCATCTTGGGGGCGCTGACGCTGCCGCCCGGCGTGGTCAGCGTGACGCCGTTGCGATAGTCGACCTGCGTCACCGGCGTGTTCTCATGCAGCCGGACATTCGCCGGCAGGCTGTCGGCCAGCCCGCAGCAGAGCGCGGCCGGGTTCAGCAGGACGCAGCCGGGCGTGTGGATGGCGGCGGAGAAATGAGGCGACCCCAAATCCTTGCGGAGGGCGTCGCGGTCGACCCAGCGATAAGGTTCGCCCAAGGCATCGAGTTCCTTGGCCAACGGCGTCAGGACCTGGGCGACCCCCTTCTCCGACACCGCCGCATGGTATTTTCCGCGCAGGCTCCAATCGCAGGCGATGCCGTGCCCGTCCACCTGCCGCTTGAGGTAGGCGATCCCCGCTCGCGCGAGATTCATCGAGCGGTGGGAGCTTTCAAGCTCCTCCAAGGAACTGCCGACAGTGTGCGGCAAGTCGATGGCGAAGCCGGAATTGCGGCCCGACGCGCCTTCGCCGGCCTGCTGGGCCTCCAGAACGACGACCGTCTGGTGCGGGCGGTTTTCCGCGAGCCGCCGCGCGGCGGCGAGGCCGGCGTATCCGGCGCCGACGACGACCCAGTCGGCCCGGACATGACCGTCGAGGCTGGGGCGGGGCGTGCGGCGGGGCAGGATCCGGCTCCAGCCATTCGTGCTGTCGTCGGCGGGAAGACGAGTGATTTCGTGCATCTTGAAATGCCTCAAGACCTTGCGGCTGCCCAATCGGCGGGATGGATCGCATAGACCACGAGCGCGTTCTCGGCCTCGTAGACGAGGTCGCTGCCCGCCGGCAGCCAGACGCTGTCGAAGGGTCCGGCCCGCAGCACGCCATGGGCGGTGTGAACGCGCAGATCACCGTCGAGCACGATCAGGACTTCGTCGTAGGGCACGGTCCATTCCAAGCGCGCGTTCCTGAGACGAACGAATCCGGTTCCCAGAACAGTCCCATCCTTCGAACCGGAGACTTCGGCCAATTCCGCCATCTGGCCGTCCTCCGCTCGGGGAACGAAAGCGAGATCGGCAAATCTCTCCACCCTTGGCGCGGCTTTCGGATGTCCCATGGCCGGTTCCTCCCTCGGTGCGTGGACTCGCTCAAGCACAGTGCGCAAGCGCGGCGGCAGGCCACGCCGTACACATCAGGCTTGTTTCCATACATGTCTGTATTGAGACAATCCGTACACCCTTGTATTGAGAGGGTCAACGGAAAAAATCTCCGAGTTTCACGGAGGGAGGGGACGAACTGGATGGGGTGCTCGGATCGACGGGCCGCCGGACCGGCGGCCGGGTTGCGCGTCTGCTCCGCGCACCCGTTCACTGCCCTTGGGGGCTCTGTCTCGACATGGCAGTTTGGATGCCTCGCACGGCTCATGCGCCTGCCGTGCGTGCCGCTGGCAGGCCGGTGGCGTGCCTACCGGCGGTCAGCCCAGATGACGCCCGCGGAATGCATCGGCGGCCTGCCGATCCAGCGGCTTGCCGGTATAGGCCTCATAATACCCTTCCAGAAGGGCAAGGCGGTCGGCAAGAGGCTCGCTGACTTCGAGCGTGTAGTAGCCGAGCTGCGAGTAATAGACGATCCGGGCGCGAACGAGCGCCTCCGGGGAGGAATAGCCGAAGCGGGAGAACAAGGATGTGAGGGCTTCCAGCCGCGTCTCGTCCGCCTCCCTGACGGACTTGCGGATGGGCTCCGACCGATGGGCCCATTCCCGCATGGCATGGTCGAGACGCGGGTCGAACCGTTCGGGGTCGATCCACGCCTCGAACAACGCCATCATGCCGTCGAGGAACGAGGGGGCTCCGCTGATCGCAGCCACCAGGCCGGCCGTGTTCTTCTGGGACCAGAAAGCGACGATACCGGAAAGAAGCTCGTCGCGATCCTTGAAATGCCAGTAGAAGCTTCCCCGGGTCACCGACAGGGCATCGGCAAGCCTGGTGATCCTGACCGCGTCGATTCCGTCTTCGATGAAGATGCCGATCGCGGCAGAAAGCCAATCGCTACGCCCGAGATGGCGAACCGCATCTTCTTGCCCCTGGCGTGCCACCTGCTCGATCAACTCGCGGCTTCTCACCGGCTCAACCCCCAAGGCTTTGTATAGTAAATCTGCAATACACCAAGATTTTGCAACCGTACACTGCTGATTGGGAAATGCAAGCGTACATTACCCAGCCGGAATGCCGATGGGAAAACGACGATCGCCCTCTCCGGGGATAGGGCGATCGGAAGCAAGAGAAGGAATGGCGCTCAGAACACCCAGAGCTGTTCCGGCGGCAAATGCAGCCAGTGGGTGCCGGCCGCCAAGGGCCGCCCGAAGGCCCGCAGCGTCTGGTCGCCGCAGCGGAAAACATGCTCCCAATGGCTGCCGAGATAGACCGAGGTCTCCAACTCGGCCGGGATGCGGTTCTCGCCGTGTCCGTCGACCACCTCGACCTGTTCCAGGCGGATGACGCCGGTCGCCTCGTCCGACACGGACTTGCCGGCGCGGTCCTTGCCCCACAGGGGGATGCCGGACAGGTCGATGCGGGCGTAGCCGCCGCGCTTGTCCTGCACGCGGCTGCGGATCTGGTTGTTGACGCCCATGAACTCCGAGGCGAACAGGCTGACCGGCTCGGTGTAGAGCTGTTCGGGAGTGCCGGCCTGGACGATGCGGCCGCCGTCGAGCAGGACGATGCGGTCGGCGATCGCCATCGCCTCGATCTGGTCGTGGGTGACGAAGACGGCGGTCAGGTTCATCCGCTTGATCAGGCTGCGGATCCAGATGCGGGCCTCTTCGCGCAGCTTGGCGTCGAGGTTCGACAACGGCTCGTCGAGCAGGATGACCGGCGGGTTGTAGACCAGGGCACGAGCCAAGGCGACGCGCTGCTGCTGGCCGCCCGACATCTGGTGCGGGTAACGCTCGCCGAGATGGCCGAGGCCGACGCCCTCCAGAACGGATGCCACGCGCTGCTGGAGGTCGGCCTTCGGCACGTTGCGCAGGCGCAGGCCGTAGGCGACGTTCTCGAACACCGTCTTGTGCGGCCACAGCGCGTAGGACTGGAAGACCAGACCGAGGCCGCGCTTTTCCGACGGCACGTTGAGGCCGGCGGCGGCGTCGAACACCGGCTGGTCGCCGATGGAGATGACGCCGCGCTTCGGCTCCTCCAGACCGGCGATGGAGCGCAGCAGCGTGGTCTTGCCGCTGCCCGACCGGCCGAGCAGGGCGACGATCTCGCCCTGGGCGAAGGTGGCGGTGATGCCCTTCAGGATCTCGGTGTTGCCGTAGGACAGGTGCAGGTCGTCGATGATGAGCTTAGCCATGGGAGCGTTTCCCGAAGAGCGACATCAGCAGCAGGCCGCCGCCGATCATCGCGATGTTGATGGTGGACAGCGCGGTGACGAGATCGACGGCGCCGGTTCCCCACAGCGAGACCAGCAGCGAGCCGATCACTTCGGTGCCGGGGGCCAGCAGATAGACGCCGGTCGAATATTCGCGCATGAAGGTGACGAAGATCAGCAGCCAGCTGGAGAACAGGCCGACCTTGATCAGCGGGATCGTCAGGTCGCGCGACACCCGGCCGGGGCTGGCGCCGACGATGCGGCCGGCTTCCTCAAGCTCGGGGCCGATCTGCAGCAGGGCGCCGCTGACCAGACGCATGCCGTAGGCGAGCCAGACCAGCGTGTAGGCGACCCAGATGGCGATCATGGTCTGGCGCAGCGGGGCCAGGAAGGGCGTGAACAGGAAGACCCAGAAGATCGCCAGACCGGCGACGAGGCCCGGCATGGCGCGCGGCAGCAGCACCAGATAATCCATCAGCTTGGTCCAGCCCGACGGCCAGCGGTGGGCGGCGAGGTTGAGGACGGTGTAGACGCCGACCGACAGCGCTCCGCCGACCGACGCGATCAGCAGCGTGTTGACAATGCCGCGGGTCAGGTTGGGGAACTCCATCAACTCGCGGAAATGGTCCAGCGTCAGCACGTCCAGCAGGTTGACGCCCTCGCCCCAGCTCGACACGAAGGCACGGAGCACGAGGCCGCTCAGCGGCACCACCACGGTGAACAGAAGCCACGCGGTGATCATCGCCGCGGCCGGCCAGCGCCAGACGCCGATCGACACCGGCTTCTGCGCCGCGGCCTTGCCCTTGACCGAGACGTAGCGGTTGGCGGCGCGCAGCAGGAAGCGCTGCAAGGCCACCAGCGGCAGGGCGATGCAGATGATCGCCACCACGACCACCGCCATCAGCTGGTAGGACGGGGTGCCGAGCTTGTTGGTGAGCTTGTAGAGGTAGGTGGCGAGAACCAGGATGCCTTCGGGGTCGCCCAGCACCAGCGGCAGGCCGAACAGCTCGAAGCCCAGGAAGAAGACCAGCACCGCCGAGTAGAGGATGTTCGGCATCACCATCGGCAGGCTGACGGTCATCGCCGTGCGCAGCGGGCCGGCGCCGGTCATCCGCGCCGCTTCCTCCACGTCGGAGCCGAGGCTGCGCAGCGCCGAAGAGGTGTAGAGGAAGATGTGCGGGACGTGGGTCAGGCCGGCGATGACGATCAGCATCCACTTGGAATAGAGATACCAGGGGACATAGCCGAAGGTGCTTTTGAACCACAGCGTGACGAAGCCGGCCGGGCCGAGGCTGACCACGAAGCCGAAGGCCAGCACCACCGACGAGACGAACATCGGCACCAGGATCACCGGCTCGATCCAGCGGCGGCCCGGCAGGTCGGTGCGGGTCATCAGGAAGGCGAGCAGCGCGCCGACCGGCACCGCGATGGCGGTCATGCCGAAGGCGATGATGCAGGAGTTGTAGAGGGCGTCGAAGAAATCCTCGTCGTCCAGAACGAACTCGTAGGCGCTGAGCGTAAAGGAGATCTTGGGCTGGAAGAACGGCCCGTCGAGGAAGCTCTGGTAAACGACCAGCCCGATCGGGGCCAGCACGGCAATCGCCATGGCGACGATCACCGCGATGCGCGTCGCGCGGTTCATGGGGGGATTCCTTTTGGCGCAAATCTTCCCTCTCCCGCCCCGGGAGAGGGAGGGGACCCGCGCCAAAGGCGCGGGGAGGGTGAGGGGTGAGGCAAGGATCGACGTACTTGTTCCTTCGATTGCCCCTCACCCTTCCCGCCTTCGGCGGGCCCCTTCCCTCTCCCGGGACGGGAGAGGGAGGTTGACGGCGGTTACTTCCCCTGCAGGGCCTTCTGCCAGTCCTTCAGGAACTTCAGGCGCTTCACCTGATCCAGGTAGGTCAGCAGTTCCGGGCCGACATGGATCGGGCGCAGCGTGCTTTCCGGAATGCCGGCGGTCGGGTTGGCGCTCGCCAAGTCAGTGCGGATCGAGCCCATGTAGCGGGCCTGCATCGCCTGCTGGCCGTCCTTCGACAGCAGATAGTCGAGGAACAGCTTGGCGGCGTTCGGGTGCTTGGCGCCCTTCGGGATGAAGGCGATGCGCGACATCACGATGGTGTAGTCGGACGGCAGCACGACGCCCAGCGAGTCCGGGTCCTTCTTCTGACGCTCGAAGACGTAGGAGCCGATCATGTTGTAGCCGATGGTGTGCTCGCCAGACGTCAGGCGCTCGATCATCGCGCCCGAGGAGGTGTAGAGCTTCACCCCGGTCTGGCCCATCGCCTTCACCAGATCCCAGGTGCCCTTGCTGGCCTGCACGTCCTGGGTGATGTAGAGGAAGCCGACGCCGCTGCGCTCCGGATCGTAGGAGGTGACCTTGCCCTTGTAGGCGTCCGGCTTCTCAGCGAGAAGCTTCGCGAGGTCGGCGTGGGTCTTCGGCACGTCGGCGGCGGGGACGACGCGCTTGTTGTAGGCGAAGACGATCGGCTCGGCGGTGGTGCCGAAGGCCTCGTTCTTCCAGTTGGCCCAGTCGGGGATGTTCTTGGTTTCCGGCGACGTATAGGACTGGGCGTAGCCGTCGTTGACCAGCTTCATCTGCAGGTCCATCGCCGACGACCACATCAGGTCGGTGGTGCCGGTGTTGGCCGCCGCCTCGCTGATGAAACGGTTGTACATCTCGGTCGAGTTCTGGTCGGCGTATTCCAGCTTGATCTTGGGATAGAGCGCCTCGAACCCCTTCAGGAGTTCCGACACGGCGGCCGCGTCGGTGGCGGAATAGATGCTGAGCGCGCCTTCCTGGTTCGCCGCCTCGATGATCTTGGCATAGGACGGGTCGTAGCCGGCGGGGACCGACTGCGCCTGGGCGGTGCCGGCGGTGAAGGCCGGAACGGTGATGGTCAGCGCGGTCGCGACCAGAAGGGCCAGTTTGGTGCGCATCTCTTCCTCTCCTGCGGTTGGTTCCCACGGCGCCGTTGCGGGCCGGATTGGTTGGGCTTACAAGCGACTTTGTCGTGACTATAGGCGGCCAACCTGTCGTCAATCTGTCGCGGGTTGAAATTGTTGGTGGAACGGAACAGGGGCGTTCGGATGATGGCCCGGTCGGACGGAGGGTGCAGCCCTTGCGCATCCTGATCGTGGAGGATGACGCGGCCCTGGCACGCGGGCTGACCGCGTCGCTGAAGCTGGCCGGCTATGCCGTCGACCATGTCGCGTCGGGAGAAGAGGCGGCGCGGCTGGAGCGGGCGGAGCCCTATGGGCTGGTGGTGCTGGATCTGGGATTGCCCGACCTGTCGGGGTTCGAGGTGCTGACGCGAATCCGCCGCCGCGGCTCCACCGTGCCGGTGATGATCCTGACCGCGCGGGAGGCGGTGGCCGACCGGGTGAAGGGGCTGGATCTCGGCGCCGACGATTACCTGCTGAAGCCCTTCGACCCGGCGGAGTTCGAGGCGCGGGTGCGCGCCCTGATGCGGCGCGGCCAGGGCACGCCGGTGCCGGAGCTGGTGTGCGGGGGGCTGCGCTACGACCGCTCCACCGCGACGGTGACGCTGAACGGGCGGGTGCTGGATTTGCGCAAGCGCGAGCTGGCGGTGCTGGAGGGGCTGATCACGCGGGCCGGCAAGGTGGTGCCGAAGGAGCGGCTGGCGGGGGAGGTGTTCGGCTTCGACGAGCCGGTGGCCCCCAACGCCATCGAGCTGTATGTCGCCCGGCTGCGCAAGAAGCTGGAACCCGACGGGCCGCAGATCCGCACCATCCGCGGGCTGGGTTACCTGATGGAAAGCGCCTGATGGGAGTATCGCCGGCGGGACGGCGGGAGCGCGTACCGTCGCTGCGGCGCCGGCTGCTGACCCGGCTGCTGGTGCCGCTGGGGGCGCTGGCGGTGGGGCTGGGCGTCGGCGGATCGGCGCTGATCCATGGCTTCGTCCAGTCCACCCATGACCGGCTGCTGGCCGGCTCGACGCTCGCCATCGCCGAGCGGCTGGCGGTGGACGACGAGAATGGCGAGGTGACGGTCGACCTTCCCGCCGTCGCCTTCGGCATGCTGGAGAGCCAGGCGCGCGACAGCATCTATTACAACGTCGCCCATGAGGGCGGGGTCATCACCGGCTATCTCGATCTGCCGCTGCCGGACATCTCGAAGATGCCGACCAACGTCACGGTGTTCCGCGACGCGACCTATCGCGGCCATGCGGTGCGGGTGGCGGCGCAGATCCGGCGGCTCTATGGCGTGCCGCAGCCGGTGCTGGTCCAGGTGGCGGAGACCACGGCCGGCCGGCGCGCGGTGGAGGTTGATCTGCTGCTGTGGCTGACCCTGCTGGAGGTGGCGCTGGTCGGCGGCAGCGGGCTGCTGGTGTGGGGGGCGGTCGGGCGCGGTCTGGCGCCGCTGGGGCGGCTGCGGCGGGTGATCGACAGCCGGTCAGCGCGCGGCGGGATGGCGCTGGTGCCGCTGCCGCTGGCGGTGGTGCCGGTGGAGGTGCTGCCGCTGGTGATCGCCATCAACGGACTGCTGGCACGGCTGGATCAGTCCATCGGCACCATGCGCCGCTTCACCGCCGACGCCTCGCACCAGCTGCGCACGCCGCTGGCGGTGCTGCGCACCCATCTGGCTCTGCTCCGCCGCTTCGGCACCGACAGCGCGGAGGGGCGCGCGGCGCTGGACGATGTCGAGGGGGCGGTGAAGCGGCTGGAACGGCTGCTGGTCCAGCTGCTGGCGCTGGCCCGCGCCGACGAGGACGCGCCGGCGATACCGGCAGCGCCGGAGGTGACCGACCTGCGGCAGGTGGCGATGGAGGTCGCCGCGGAGCAGGTGCCGGCGGCGCTGGCCCAGGATGTCGAGGTGCGATTCGAAGCACCGGAGGATGGGGACGCCGGCCTGCGGGCCGTGGGCAACCCGGTGCTGGTGGGCGAACTGCTGGGCAATTTGCTGGACAACGCCATCCGCTACAACCGGCCGGGCGGCACGGTGACGGTGCGGGTTGGCGCAGGTCCCGTCCTGGAGGTGGAGGACGACGGCCCCGGCATTCCGGAGGCCGAGCGCGAGCGGGTGTTCGAGCGCTTCTATCGCCTGGACCGTCCGGGCGAGCCGCCGCGCACCGGCAGCGGGTTGGGGCTCGCCATCGTCCGCGCACTGGCCGACCGGCTGGGGGCGGCCGTGCGGCTGGACGCCGGACAGGACGGCCGGGGGCTGAAGGTGACGGTGATCCTGCGGCCGGCGGAGGGGGACTGATTGCGGCGGGTTTGGGGGGTGG
>NZ_LGQU01000122.1:0-29081 GCF_003115935.1 Azospirillum sp. TSH20 | reverse complement strand
CAGACCATCACGTCGATAGGAGGCATGTGGACGGGCAGCAATGCTCGAAGCTAAGCCTTACTAATCGCTCGATCGGCTTGATCTCACCGGGCGCCATGCACAGCGGTAAGCCGCTTCATGGACGATCTGAAGACGCATCCCGTCACTTGAAACTCGATTTTATCGCGAACAGCGAAAAGGCCGCCTCCCGTATGGGAAGGCGGCCTTTTCGCGTCTGGAGTGTCGGTTTTCGCCTACTCGCCCAAGCTCTTGAATCCCATGTCGCTGTCGGCGACGGTGACGAACCAGTTCTTCGCATCGCCGACCGTGCCGGCAAGCTCCGGCTGGTCGAGCGCCGGCCGCACCATCATCCGGGTCGGCGTGCGCAGGCCGTTCTTCAGGCACAGGAAGCCCATCATCGACAACGGCCGCGCCGCCTGGGCATTCAGCGTCCGGCACATCAGCGCAACCATGCCCTGCCGGCGCGCCAACTCGGTCATCAGCGAGAAGGCCGCCACCAGCCAGCCCGGCCGGGCCAGATAATCGCAGACCACGCCGACCGGCTCGCCCTTCCAGTAGTCGACCCGCAGCACGACATAGGCCAGCACGGTCTCGCCCCGCATGACGTAGAAGCGGCGGAAGCGGTCGGCCTGCGGCGTGAGGTCGAAGCGCCAGTTCAGGAAGGCCCAGTCGCGCCGGGCGATCACCGGATGCTGCGCCGAGGCCGCTTCCCACAGGTCGTCGACGCGGTAGTCGAAGCGATCGATCTCCACCAGCCGGGCGCCGAGCAGCTTGGCCGACAGCCCGTAGCCCATGGAGGCGGCGGCCAGCGCCGGCTTGCCCACCCTGGCGACCAGCTTGGCCAAGCCCCCGCCATACGGGCTGACGCGCAGGCAGCGCAGTGGATCGATCACCCGCAGATAGGTCGGCACATTGCCGAGATCGAGCCAGCCGCCGCGCTTGTAGGACTTGTAGGCGGCTTCCGTCATCGACAGCGATACGGCGAGGTCGCCGGCCGCGGAGTGGGTCTCCGACAGGGCGGGACCGACGCCGCGCAGGCGCCATTCCGGGGCGACCATCAGGTCGATCGCCCAGGAAGCCCGCCGGTTGCGCTCGCCCACCTTCAGGGCGAAGGGGATGCCGCCCTGCTGGCCGACCACAGCGCCATTGCGCTTGCACAGCCAGAGCTGCGGTCCCTCATGTTCCCGCTCCGGCGGTTCCTCGAACAGCCAGTGGAAATGGTCGGGACACAGCTGGATCGCCTCGGCACCGAAATGCGCGCGCTGGAAGCTTTCCAGTGCGGCATGGTCGCCCGGTTCATACCGGGCGACGCCACGTTGCTTCCAGTCGATGACGCTCATGCCTCATCCCCGACGGACACCGGCTGCACCAGATGGGCATCGCGCAGGATGCGGGCCGACGTGCGGCGCTTGGCGGTGATGTCCTTGTAGACGCGGTGGACCTGCGGAACGGTAAGGTTCAGCGCCGCCGCGGCCTCTTCTTCGCTGGCACCCCGACCATAGGCGCAGAGCGCCAGGTCCAGCTTGTCGTAGGGCAGGGCGTAGTAGAACTCCTCCTGCGACTGCGGCAGGGTGTAGGTGTCGGTGCTGGGCGACTGCGCCTGGATCTCTGCCGGCAGGCCGAGATAGGCCGCCATCTGGTAGACCTGCGACTTGTACAGGTGGGCGATCGGCTTCAGGTCGGCCAGACCGTCACCGCCACGCACGAAGAAGCCCAACTCGTACTCCAGCCGGTTCGGCGTGCCGAGCACGGCGTAGTTCAGGCGGTCGGCGTGGGTGTATTCGACCGTCTTGCGGATGCGCTGCTTCAGGTTGGTGGCGGCGACGACGTCGAGATAGACATCCACCGGCATGCGGCTGGTCTGGCGCTCGCCCTCGGGCGATTCGACGGTCAGGGTGAAGTAGTTGACGCGGTCGGCGTCCAGCAGGTTGCCGGCCAGACCGATCTTCTGCTTCCAGCCCGGGCCGAATTCCGGGAACAGCCGGCGGATGGCGTTGTCGCGCCGTTCGTAGCAGCCCAGCGCCTCCAGCGGGCCAGTGATGTTCTCCATGACCGGGGTGACGCCGAGATGCTCGCAGAGCAGGGTGCCGAGGCGGGTGCTCTTCGGCGAATTTTCCTTTTCCGGCATCAGGATGCACTGCACGCGCTCTGGCCCCAGGGCGCGGACGGCCAGCGTGGCGCAGACCGAGCTGTCGATGCCGCCGGACACGCCGAGCACGATGCCCTGGCGGCGCAGATCATGGGCGACGATGCGTTGGATGGCGTCTTCGATCTCGCGCGCCGCGGACGCGCAATCCAGATCGAGGGCCTTGGAGTCGAACGAGGACAGGGCGTTCAGCATGGTCACGGTTCCCGATGGGGGTTGATGCATCGTCGGTCGGAAAGAATCGCGGCGGTCAGGCCGCGGTGGGCTGGGCAATGGGCTGTGGTGTGGCGGTCCGGGCGTCGCCGGTCAGGTCCTCCAACGTTTGGTCCTCCAGCACGTGAATTTCGGCACGATCCAGGGCGGCCCGCTGGTCGCGGATGCGCTGGGGCAATTCGTCGTGGACGTAGTGGGCGAGGATCTGCAGGGTCAGCGTGCCGACCAGCGCCATCTCCTCCCGCTCGCCGGCCATGCGGCCGTTCTGGCGGTGGGCCTTGTCGGCCAGCGCCGAGACGGCGTCGATGTCGGTCAGCCCGTAGCGGGTGAGCGCTTCCGGCGACAGCAGGTCGCGGACATAGTCCGGGGCGTCGTCGCCGAACAGGGCTGTGGTCATCGGTGCGCGATAGGGCCGCTTCGGCCGCTGGAAGATCTCGGCCGGCAGATGGCGGGCGGCCAGCCGGCGCAGGGCCAGCTTGTCGCGCAGCCCCAGCATCTTCACCCGGTCCGGCAGGGCGGCGCACAGGTCGTCCACCGCCGGGTCGAGGAAGGGATAGCGGACCTCGATGCTGTTTGCCATGGCGACCCGGTCACCCTGGGCCGACAGCAGATAGGGGGTCATGAAGGTGGCGATCTCCGCCCACTGGCTGCGCGCCAGCGGCGACCAGCGCGACCAGCCGTCCGGCAGATGGGCCGCCACATGCGCCTCGAAGGCCGCATCGTCGGCGGTCGCCTGGACATCGGCCGACAGCAGGCGCTGCGACCATGCGGTGTTCCGCCAGCGGGTGCGGTGGGCGTAGAAGGTCTCGTCGGTGTCCAACATCCCGCGCTTGAAGAAGGCCTGCCACAGCGGGCTGTCCTTCTGGCCGTTGACGGCGGCGAAGGGATGGACGCGGCCCAGCAGCTTCGGCCGCGCCTTGCTGCCGGGCTGGCGCGCCCAGAAGCGGCGGACCTTGTCTTCCTTGAAGATGTCGTAGCCGGCCAGCCACTCGTCGGCACCCTCGCCGGACAGCACGACGCGGATGCCGCTCTCGCGCACCAGACGCGACAGCAGGAACAGCGGGGCGGGAGCGGTGCGGACCAGCGGCGCCTCGCCGTGGCGGATGACGTCGGGCAGGGCTGCCTGGATGTCCTGCGGGCTGCACAGGATGTCGTGATGGTCGGTCCCGACATGGCCGGCGACCAGCCGCTGCTGCGGCGTCTCGTCGAAGCCGGCATCGGTGAAGCGGACGCCGAAGCTGTGCATGTGGGTGGTGTCGAGCTTGCGGGCCAGCGCCGCGATCACCGAGCTGTCCAATCCGCCGCTGATGTAGACGCCGACCGGCACGTCGGCGCGCAGCCGCAGGCGGATGGCGTCAAGCAGCTTCTCCTCCAGCCGGTCGGCTGCCTCGTCCAGCGACAGGTTGGCCAATGACGGGTCGGTGACGAAATCGGGCTGCCAATAGCGGTCGACATGCAGCGCCAGCGTCGAGTCGACGCGGATGGCGGTGGCCGCCGGCACGCTCTCCACCCCGGCGAAGACGCTGCCGTGCGGCGCGGTGCTCCAGTGGGTGAAGACCTGGGCGAGGCTGGCCGGATCGAAGGCAGGCGTCACCCGGCCGCCGCCGAACAGGGATTTGGCCTCCGACGCGAAGACCAGATGGTCACCGCGGCGGGCGTAGAACAGCGGCAGGATGCCGAGCCGGTCGCGGACCAGCCACAGTTCGCGCCGGGTGGTGTCCCACAGGCAGATGGCAAACTGGCCGTTCAGCTTGGCCCAGGTGGCGGGGCCGTATTCCTCGAAGGCGTGGACGATCACCTCGGTGTCGGTCTGGGTGTAGAAGCGGTGGCCGCGCGCCTCCAACTCCCGCCGCAGTTCGACATGGTTGAAGATCTCACCGTTGAAGCTGATCCAGAGGGTGCGGTCCTCATTGTGGATCGGCTGGAAGCCGCCGGCCAGACCGACGATGCTGAGCCGTGCATGGGCGAGCCCGATCCGGTCGTCACGGTAGAAGCCGTAACCGTCCGGGCCGCGGTGCCCCAGCATGGCGATCATGCGCTTCAGCTCGTCCAGACCGGCGGGTTCGGCACGCGATCCTGCGAGAACTCCGGCGACACCACACATGAGCGTGCTCTCTGTCCTGGGGTGGGTGTTCTGGTGGTGGTGTTCGGGGGTGGGAAGGCTTTGCCCCCTCCCTAACCCTCCCCCGCTGCGCGGGACAGGGGACTGCTGCTGCTGTCGGACGCGCGGACCTCCTCCACCAACTCTGCTCGCCGGATCTTCCCGGAGTCGGTCTTGGGCAGGCTGTCGCGGAACTCGATGAATTTCGGGACGAGGTGGCTCTCCAACCGGCCGCGGCAATGCTGCCGGATGGCCGCCTCGGAGATGGCAGCACCCTCGCGGGGAACGAGGAACGCCTTGACCGCCAAGCCGTCGGCCTCGTCGGGGACGCCGATGACGCAGGCCTCCAGCACGCCGTCCAACTCGTACAGCGCGTTCTCGACCTCCTTGGGGCTGACCTTCTCGCCGCGGCACTTGAACACGTCGTCCTTGCGGCTGACGAAGTACAGGTGCCCCTCTGCATCCTGGGTGAACAGGTCGCCGGTGAACAGCAGGGTCTCGCCTTGCGGACCACGACGCAGGCGCCGGGCGGTTTCCTCCGGCCGGTTCCAATAGCCGCGCATCACGTTGGCGCCGCGTACCACCAACTCGCCCACCTGGCCGGGGGGAAGGCGGTTGCCCTCCTCGTCGGCGACGAAGGCTTCGCAATTCGGGATGGAACGGCCCACCGAGGTCGGCTTCAGGTCCAGATCGGCGGGGTCGAGCGTGCTGATGCGGGTGCAGCACTCGGTCATGCCGTACATGGAATGGAAGACGGCATGCGGGAAGCGCTCGCGCAGCCGGCGGAGATGAGCGGCCGGCAGCGGGGCGGCGGCGTTGGTCAGATAGCGCAGGCTGTCGAGGTCGGCGGTCTTCGCCGCCTCCAGCCCCAGCAGGGTGGAGAAGACGGTCGGGACGCCGGGCAGGCCGGTGACCCGGTGCTGCACCATGCGTTTCAGCGTCTCCATCGGGAAGGCGAAGGAGCGCTCCAGCACCAGGGTGAAGCCGACGCGGGCGCCGGTCAGCACCTGGGACAGGCCGTAACCGAAGGTCAGCGGCAGCACGCACATCACCACGTCGTCGGGGGTGTTCCCCAGATAGGTCGAGATCGACCAACTGGTGTTGACGTAGTTGGCGTGCGTCAGCATCACGCCCTTCGGCCGGCCGGTGGTGCCGGACGTGTACATGATCGCCGCCAGATCCTGGTCGATCAGACCGGGGTCGACCGGCTGGCGATGCGGAGCAGCCAGGGCATCGGCATAGAGCAGACCGGTGGCACCGCCGGGCAGCCCGGCGCCGACCCACAGAACCGCCGGCGGCGTTTCCACCGCCTCTAGCGCCGGCAGGACCTGCCGGGCCAGCGCCGCCGGGGCAATCAGGACCCGGACGCCGGCATCGGCCAGCAGGTAGGTCAGCTTGTCGGCCTTGGTCGAGGGGTTGACGGGCACGAACACGCCGCCGGCCTTCAGCGTGCCGAACAGGCCGGCGACATATTCAATCGAGTTCTCCAGCATCACCGCCACGCGGTCGCCGCGGGCGATCCCGGCCGACTGGAGCGCACAGGCGACGGCGTCGCTCTCGCGGTCCAGCTCGGCGAAGCTGCGGCGGACATCCCCGGCGATCAGCGCGGTGCGGGAGGGATCCCGCCCGGCCGTCTCGCTGAGGTACTGGTGAACCAGATGGGCCATGGAACTGTCCTTCTTGCCGTCGCCCGGCTTTTGGCCGTATCCGCCGTCGCTGGTCCCGCAGGATCAGGCGGCGTTGCGGAGTTCCTGCTTGCGGTCGACGAAGCTGGCGATGCGGTCGACAGACTCCAGGTTGTCGGCGATCATGTCGTCATCGTCGACCGCGATGCCGAAGCGCTCTTCCAGGAAGGCGACGACGTGCATGATGCCGGTGCTGTCGATGATCCCCGACTCCAGCAGGGATTCGCTGTTGTCGAAGCCGGAGTCCTTGCCGAGCAGGAAATTCTCCACGATGAAGGCGCGGATTTCCGGCAGGGCGGGAGCGGTCAGGGTCGTGTCGGTCAGGGTGGCGGTCCGCATGTCTCTGAAAACTCCTGCTGGGTTCGGTCGACGTGGGTTCGGTCGAAACGATGTCTAACGAGGTCTGTCGAAATGGGGTCGGCGTGAACGGGGCCGGGTGGCTCGCGGGGGCGATCTCAGGGGTATGGGGGCGTGGGTCCGGCCATCCCTTGTCATGTGTCCCGCGGTGGATCGGCTCCTTGTTTTCGCATTCGCGTGATATGCAATTTTATTGTGATGGAGGCGGTGGTTTGCGAGGGCTCAAAGGATAGGAGTGGATTGAAGTCTGTGGTTAGCCACTCTGTTGTCCGGTAATAGGGCTTGTCGCTTGCCTCTAGACATTAGGCTTGGCGCGGCCGGTCGCGGTCATACGCCCGCCGACTTGGGTTTTGCCATCGAGCCTGCCCATTCGGGCGTCACCCCGCCGGCCGGGCTGTCGGCGGCGGCCTTGCGCTTGCGCAGCCAGGCCGGGATGCCGGTCAGCTGGACGCTGAGCCAGTCCACCGTCGCGTCGTCGGACACCGGGAAAGCCTTCAGGCGCAGCGGGTCGGTGGAGGCGTCGTTCCAGCCGGGGTCGATGGTGCGGGCGGTGCGGTATCCGGCACGCCGGATCTCCTCCACCTCGCGGTCGCTGAAATCGCCGTTGGGGAAGGCGAAATGGCGACAGGGCCGGCCCAGCGCCTCCTCCAGTTCGCTGCGGCACAGCGCGATCTCGTCGGCACAGCGGCCGTCGTCGCATTGCAGCAGGATCGGGTGGGTGCGGGTGTGGGCGCCGTAATCGGCGACATCGGTCATCCGCGCGATCTCGTCCCAGGTCATCGCCTGACGGTCGGCACCGTCGCTGTCGGGATCGTCGCCGGCCTCCGCCAGCAGGCGGCGGCGTTCGGGATCGGGCACCCGTTTCAGCCGCTCCACCCCGATGCCGTCGGCGGCGGCGGTCTTCCACCAATAGGGGCGGGCGGTGCCGACGATCTGGCTGCAGAGATAGATCGTCGGCCGCAAATCGAACTCGCGGAACAAGGACGCCAGCGCCGTGTTGTTCCGATGCCCGTCGTCGAAGGTGATGACCAGCGGATAGGCCGGCAGCTTGTCCCAGCGGCCGGTTTCCATCGCGGTGGCCACGGCATCCAACGTGGTGAAGCCGTAATGCTTGGTGTACCAGCGCAGATGCTCGCGCAGCACCTCAGGGGCCGGGTCGTGATAGACGACGATGGTGACGGCGTGCCGCGCCTTCAGGAAACGCTGCATCGCACCGAATCCCGACCAGCGCACCAGATTGGCAATGGCGTTTTTCATGGTGCCCCCTCCTTCATGTCGATGCTCCCGGTCCCGGCCGCGAGCGGTCCGAACCGGAAGCGGCCTGCCGTGTCCGCGTCAGCCAGTCGTGCTTTTCGTATGGCCCGCCGGTCCGGAGGCCGGCACCGGTCCGGCGGGAACGGCAGGCTTCGTGGTCAGGTTGCCGCGGGCGTTGCGGCGGTAGATCTCCAGCAGACGTTCGCGGAAGACGGCGACGTCGAACTGGCGCTCCCACCGTGCGCGGGCGCCGGCGCTCAGATTGCGGCGCAGGTTGCGGTCGTCGATCACGCGGGCCAGCGTGTCGGCCAGCGCGGCGACATCGCCCGGCGGCACCAGCAGCCCGGTCTCGCCGTCGGCGATGGCGTCCGGAACGCTGCCGACCGGGGTGGCGACGATGGTCAGTCCCTCCGCCATCGCCTCCAGCACCGACATCGGCAGTCCTTCGAACATCGAGGGCTGGACCAGAACATGGGCGTTGGCCAGCTCGCGCCGGCAGCCGGCCTGATCGAGCCAGCCGGTGAAGCGTACGCGGTCGGCGATGCCGAGATCCGTGGCGAGGCCGCGGTAGGTCTCCAGATCGCCGTCGCCGGCGATGGTGACCTGCCAGTTCCGGTCGCGGCAGGCGGGGGAGGCGAGCGCGTTCAGCAGGACATCGATGCCCTTCAGCTTGATCAGCCGGCCGAGGAACAGCAGGCGCACCGGACCGGCGAAGCCTTCCTCCGCATCGTCGCGCACCGGCGGGGAGACCGGACCGGGCACGGCGTTGTGCAGCAGGGTGGTGCGCTGCCGCGTCTCCGGCCCGAAGGCCTCCGCCACCCAGTCGCGCCAGAATTCGCCCAGAACGACGATCTCGCTGGTCATCGCCATCATGCGGCGGATCGCCCAGCGCATCAGCGGGCTGCTGTCCTTGAAGTGTTTCGGGAAGCGTCCGCCATGCAGGTGCAGGACGACCGGCACGCCGAAGCTGCGGGCCATGGCGATCAGGATGCCCTTGCGCAGGACACTGCCATATTCCGCCATATGGATGTGGACGAGGTCGGCCTTGCCGGCGGCGAAGCAGCCGGCGAGACGGGCGGTCGCCCGTGCGAAATAGAGGGGCATCAGGTGGAATTTGCCGGGACCGTAGCTGTCGACCACCTCGAACTTCACGTCCGGGCAATTCTGCCTCAGGTCGGTCGTGAAGTTGTCGACCACACGTCCCATTCCGCCTTTCTCCTGCGTGCCGCCGGGGGAGACGATATAGATCATGTCCGCTCCTGATCCTTTCCCTGCCCGCCGTTCCTGCGTTGCGCCCCGGCTTTTACCGTGTGACGACCGTCCTTCGACGGCTGCGGCGGGCTTGTTATGCTTTTGGCGTCGGTCCCTTATCGGCTCGTTCTTCATGCCGTACAGGGAGACGCTTGGTGATGCGGCCGGTCGACCGCCGCCGTCTGGATCATGCCGCTGCCGAAGGCCGGGCGACGTCCACGAGCAAGTTTACGCGATACGTCACCCGCACGCTGTGGAGCGACCGAACGGGTTGGCTTGCCGGTATGGTTACCCAACCTGTGCATGTACACCTTCCTTACGGTCATACCCGCCATGATTGTTTTCCAGACCGATCATCGAGGTGGCCATGACTTTGGATCATCGCCGTTTGGAGGCGGTGGCGGCCGATCCGGCCAGCTTGTCCAGCTCCCCCGACAACTCGGCGCCGCTGCGGTCCAACTCCTGGTAGATCGCCAGCAGGGACTTGGCGTAGGCGTCGATGACGAACTGCTTCAGGAACAGGCGCCGGCCGTTTTCCGCAAGGCGGCGGTAGAGAGCCGGGTCGTGACCGACCTGTATGACGGCATCGGCCAGCGCCTGCGGATCGTTCACCGGGATGATCCGGGCGGTCTCACCGTCGGTCAGCACCTCCGGGATCGAGCCGACCGGCGTGGTGATGACCGGCAGTTGCGCCGACAGCGCCTCCAGGATCACCATCGGCAGCCCTTCATGGGTGGAGGGCAGCAGCAGCATGTCGTGCGAACGGATGTGCGCATGCGCCTCCTCCCGGCCGATCCAGCCCAGGAAGCTGCAGTTCTCCGCGATCCCCAGTTCGGCCGCCATCGCGCGATAGCCGTCGACGTCGCCGCCGCCGCCGATGGTGATCCGGAAGGGCTGTCCGCGCTCCTTCAGCAGCGCGCCGGCGCGCAGCAGCGTGCCGATGCCCTTGCGCTCCGACAGGTTCGCGAGCACCAGCAGGGACAGGACGGCGCCCGGCTCCGGCGGCGCGGGCGGGCCGAGGTCGGCGCCGACATCGGGCACGGCGTTGTAGAGCACCCGGATCTTGTGGGGGTCGGTGTGGACCGACTGGACCAGGAAATCGCGCCAATTGTCGCCCAGCACCACCACCCGGCCGCAGCGGTTGAACAGCCAGCGGCTGATGGCGCGGGCGAAGATGCCGCCCTCGAAGAATTCGACGAAGGACGCGCCGTGCAGGTGGACCACCGTCGGGCAGGACATCAGCCCCGCCACCGCCTGGACCGCCGCCTTGCGCAGGAAGCTCGCCCGCTCGGACACGTTGATGTGCACGACGGAGGCTTTGCGACGCGCCAGGATCCAGGCCATGCGCGTCAGGGTCATGCCGAGATATAAGGGTGACAGCAGAACGCTACCGGTGCCGCGTGTATCGAGGATGATGGATCGGGTCGTGCCCGACTTGTCGAACTGGTCGACCACGTAACCCGTCATGCGGCCGATGCCGCCGCCGCCGTCGAGTGCACCCGGCGTCGCGAACACGATCGCGATCCGGTGGGATGCATCCGGCAGGCTTGCGGGGATACGGCTGTCGTTTGTGCTGTCCATAAGCGTCTGGGTCCTTTTTCGTGCTCAGGCGGCGTCGGACGCGGAGAACAAGGCTTGCCGCAGGCGGCGGCGCAGACCGACCGGCATCAGCGAATGCATGGTGAAGGTGGCGAGCGCCATCGGCGTCGGCTGCCCGTCGCGCAGCGCGGAATTCAGGATGCGCCAGCGCGTGCCGGCGGTCCGGGCCGCCTGCTCGCCGCCGGTCGCCTGCAGCAGCAGGCTGGCATAGGCGCGCGGCGACAGGTGGTCGCGCATCGACTCCGCCCATTCCAGGGCGTGGTTGATGTTGTGGCAGGTCGAAAGCGTGACGCGGTTGTTCTCGGTGTAATGGACGGCCATCACCTCGGGGATGTGGACCAGGGCCACGCCGTCGATCCGGCCGCAGGTGATCAGCCATTCCCAGTCGTCGAACCGGGATTCGGGAATGGGGTTGCGCAGCAGCAGCGCCTTGGGCGCCAGCAGCGTCGTGGTGGGGGCGAAGGTCTCGCCCTTGAACAGGCCGCGGCGGACGAACAGGTAATCGCCGATGGCATCGGCCGGGGTGGCGAGCCGCCGCGGCCAGGCGAAGGTGCCGCGGGCGGTCACCACCTGGCAGCGGCAGCTGACGATGGGAAGGCGGATGCCGGCCGGGCGGGCGGCCATCTGCAGCGCCACCTTTTCCGGCATCCAATGGTCGTCGTCGTCGAGGAAGGCGATCCAGTCGCCCTGCGCGCTGCGCACCCCGATGTTGCGCGCCTCCGCGGCGCCGTGGTTCGTCTCGAGCTCCATCACGGTCAGCCGTGGATCGGCCAGCGTCGCCAGATGGGAGGCGGTGGCCGGATCCGGCCCGTCGATCACCACGACGACGTCCAGGTCCCGATAGGTCTGGTCGAGAGCGCTGCGCACCGCCCGCATCACCATGTCCGGGCGATTGCGGGTGGGGATCACGACGGTAACCTTTTCATTGCTCGCCGGGTGGTAACTGTTCGCCGGTTCTTTCTTCGGGCTCATGGGTCTGCCTTCGGTCGAAGCAAAATGGGAAGGGTCGCTGGGAAAGGGGCCGGGGGCCCGAAATCGATGGTCGTCAGGTCCGTGGCTAGAGCGCACGGCTCTGGCCGGCATAGGCGGGGGCGACGCCGGCGGGCGCATGCCGCCGCAGCCGATGCTGCTCCTCCGCCCGGTCGTTCAGCAGGCGCTGCCAGCGGCTTTGCTGGATCAGACGGACGACGGCGATGGTGGCGATCACCCAATTCATGGAATGGCGCTCGGCGAACACGCTTTCCGACACCGAAACCGCCAGCAGGGCGCAGCCGACGGCGAAAGCCCAGGCGGCCTCGGCCCGGCTGCTGCCGTAGCGGGCGGCGAAGAAGCCCTGGAACAGCATGCGGCTCAGCACCACCAGCACCAGCGCCACGCCGACGAGGCCGAGGTCGAGCGTCAGCTCCAGCCAGCCGCTGTGGGCCGAGGTGATGCCCCAGTCGCGGGTGAAGCTGGCGCCCGGTCCATTGAAGCCGAACCAGTAGGCGGCATAGCCGTAGCCCAGCAGCGGCCGTTCGGTGACGGACTGGACGATGTGCTGCCACAGCACGGTGCGGCCGGTCAGGGTCGGGTCGCGGCCCAGCGCATAGAGCACGTCGTACCAGAAGGTGGCGCCGGCCGTGACCATGATGACCAGGAGGGCCGTCAACAGGGCCATGGTCGGGGCGAAGTTGCGGATGCTGCCGCGCAGCATCGTGGTGGACAGCAGGGCCACCGACACCAGGACCGAGGTGACCAGACCGGTGCCGGAGCGGCTCATCACGATCAGCAGCATCGCCAGCAGGATCAGCGGCCGGGTGACCCAGCGGCTCTGCTCCTTCTGCCAGTCCAGCCAGACCAGTGCCAGCACCAGCCACACCATCATGCGGCCGGTCACGTTCTTCTGGAAGAACACGCCCTTCCAGGCGCCGACATGCTGGGTGCTGTCCAGCCCGATCGTGGGCATCGCGAAGATCATGAAGAAGGACACGAACATCAGGAACGACAGCCCGACCACCAGCAGCCGCATGATCTCCGGGAAGCGGAAACGCAGGGCGAGCCAGATGCCGAACACCGTCGTGAACATGAAGGCGATCGACCGGCGCAGCGTCACGTCCGGAAACAGCGACCACAGCGCGGTCAGGAAGGCGAAGGCCATCATCGCCGTCAGCGCCGGGCTGGCGAAGGGAATCTGGAAGGCGATGCCGGGCCTGAGCGCGATGGCGGCGAGCACCAGCAGATAGAGGCCGCCATAGAGGACGGTGACGCCGGCGGACTCAAGATCGCCGGCCAGAGGGTCGCCGCCGGTCAGCATCAGCGGAAGCACGGAGCCTCCGAAAGCGATGATGCCGATGACGGCGATGCTCTTTTCCAGAAAATCCAGGACTTTCATCGGCTTTCCCTTGCTGCCGTACCGCGTTCGGCTGTGCAGACCTGAAGATGCGGTTGGCACCCCCCTTCTCGTAGGCGGGCGGTGGCATTAGACCGAAGGAGGCCGGACCCGAAAGGGGTAGCCGCTTTCGCCCGCCCCCCTTCCTTTGCCGGCCGGAAAAAGGAATGGAGCCGAATGGCCCCAATAAGAAGACCCCCGCGCGGGTGCGCGGGGGTCCGGCTGGCATTCAATTCGGGGGAGGGCCGGGTTACGACCCGTCGCCCTTCAGGACCATCACCGCGGTCTTGCACAGGATGAAGAAGTCGAACAGCAGGCCGCAGTTGCGGACATAGAAGACGTCCATCGCCACGCGTTCCTGGAAGGTGGTGCGGTGGCGTCCCGACACCTGCCAATAGCCGGTCAGGCCCGGACGGACGGTGCCGATCACCGCGGCGGAGTCACCCACCTCCGGCAGTTCCTTCGGCATGTAGGCGCGCGGGCCGATCAGGCTCATGTCGCCCATCAGGATGTTCCACAGCTGCGGCAGTTCGTCGAGCGAGGTCTTGCGCAGGAAACGGCCGAGCGGGGTGATGCGCGGGTCGACCGTCAGCTTGTGGTAGGTCATGTACTCTTCGCGGGCGACCGGGTCGTTCTCCAGCAGCTGCTGCAGCTGCTCCTCCGCATCGACATGCATGGAGCGGAACTTCAGCAGGTCGAAGGTCTGCTTGCCGCCGGCCCAGCGCTTCTGGCGGAACATCACCGGGCCGGGGCTGTCCAGCTTGATGGCGACGGCGAGACCCAGCATCAGCGGTGCCACCAGCACCAGCAGGATGGACGACAGCACGATGTCCATGGCGCGGCGGATGCGCAGGTAGCCGGTCGGCGGACGGACGCTGACGCGCAGGGCCAGCGAGCCGTGCAGGTTGTGATAGGTCGCGTCGACCGCGCTGACGTTGCCCTCGCCCAGCACGCAATAGACCTGGCGGAAGGGCAGGGTGCGCACGAGCCCGGTCAGGTCGCTGCCGTGGCGGCCCATGTCGGCGACGATGGCGGCGCTGGCCTGGCCGGCGACCGCGGGCGATTTGGCCAGCAGCTCCACCGGACCCATCACCGGCAGGCCGGCGACGCGGGTCTGCCACAGGCTGTCGTCGTCGTCGACGAAGCCGACCGGACGCATGCCGAGCCAGGGCAGGCGCTGCAGCTTCTCGGCGATGGCGGCGCCCTGCGGGCCGGCGCCGACGATCACCACCGGCGTGCGCCAGTCCAGTGCGCTGGACAGCAGCCCCTGGATCAGCAGCAGGTCGGCGACATAGGTGACCGCGAAGCCGAGCAGCGCGATCGACAGCGCCTCCACGAAGAAGGAGCGGAAGCCCTCCATCACGATGAAGGGAACGGCCAGCACGGCGCAGCACAGAAAGGCCGCCTGAAACGTCCGCCGCGTCCGTTCCATGTAGTCGAAGCGGCCCAGCGTGTAGATGCCGAACACCGACTTGACCAAGGGCACCAGCATCAGGCCGGTCACCAGCGACCGCTGCCACGCCGCGGCCTCCAGCGGCTCCGTCAGCGCGTCGGCGCCGAGGAAATGGTTGAGCGTCCACCCCACCAGGGCGAGGACCAGCCCGTCGGACAGTGCAAGCAGCAGCCCGGGGGCGATCGTCGGGATCGTCGCCTTTTTCGCCGAGGTCAGATCGATGACCACATCTGGGTCCAGTTTGCTCATCGCAGGTCCCGTGGTTGAAGGGAATGCCAGCCACCGCACGGCCATTCGTGCGGATGGTCGCTCGTCATCAGCGTCTCTTCGGATTCGGCCGGTCTTTACTTTGCTGCGCCGCCTCAATCTCAGCTGCGCATTTATGTAAAGATCGCTCTTTCATGATTTCGATCGGCCGATCCGCGGTTCGTTGAGGACGAATTAGGATGAGGAGGCTTGGCCAGCAACAGTGCATACGGGCGTTGATTTCGCGTCCGCGATACCACCCGGGTTTCAAAGGGTGCGGGTGCCCGAATATTTAAGGGGATACTTTCGGATGCCGTCCCCAGCGGGGATAGCGTTTCGGGTTAGCGGCAAGGTGGTGTCGCACCCCGGGCGGCACGTTCGATCCCCGCAATTTTTGGGTAGAGGCCGGTAACCTCTTCCCCGACCGGCCGGAACGGTGGGGCGCGAAGGGGGATGATCGCCGAACTTGCGGAGTGGGTCCGCCACCCGGATTTACCGAAGGGAACCGCCGGGCAATTCCGAGCGGGGGCGTGGCGCGAACGCACCCTTGCCTGTTGCGGGGCGTAGGAGGCAGCGTGCGGGCTCGCCGGAAAGCCTAATCGGAACGTCCTGGTTCTCTGGCCGAAGCCGTGGTGACTAGCACCGAAGAGTGCTGCGGTCGCTTCAAGGCCGAATTGACGCTTTCCCAGCCGCCGCCAAGATTTGGCGCGTTCTTTTTCCTTATCTGCGCCCGTGCAACCCACCCCATGCGACTTGGCGGACGCAGCGCTCCCCTCTCAGGCGGGACCGGGAAAAGAAGCGGACTATAAAGGGCGAAGGAAACCGGATGGCTCTCGAAGCTGGTACGATCATCAAACATGGCTGGATGTTCATGGTGGCGAACGTGGTCAACCGCGCCGCGGGACTGCTTCTGCTGCCGCTCTATACGAAGGTCCTGTCGCCGGCGGAGTTCGGCGTCTATGCCCTGATCAGCGTCGTGGGCGACATCGTCGCGGTCATGCTGATGATCGGGATGATCAACGCCTTCACCGTCGTCTATTTCGAACATGCGGACAACCGCGGCCGAAGCCGGGTGGTCAGCACCACCATGATCGGGCTTTGGGCGGCCTCGCTACTCCTGCTGGCGGTGGCGCTGCCGGCGGGATGGGGCGCCAGCCACCTGCTGTTCGGCGGCAGCGATCAGGCGCCGATCATCGCCTTCGCCTTCGCCGGCATCGCGTTCAGCGCCGTCTTCGAACTGGCGCTCGCCTATTACCGGGTCCACAAGCGGTCGGGCACCTGCCTGCTGATTTCCGTCGGCAAGGCGGTGGGGCTGATCGGCCTCAACCTCACCTTCCTGCTGGTGATGGACCTGGGCGTGACCGGCATCTTCCTGGCCAACGCCATCACCTTCGTCGGTCTGGGCATCGCGCTGACGGTGGCGATCCTGGGCGCGAACGGCGTCGGCTTCTCCTTCGGGATCCTGAAGCGAGTGACGGTGCTGGGCCTGCCCTTCATGCCGCAGACCATGCTGGACATGGGCAACCAGTTCGCCATGCGCTATCTGGTCAACCTGCTGATGGGCGTGGCGGCGGTGGGCGTGCTGTCCTTCGGGCTGCGGCTCGCCACCATGCTCTACATGTTCCTGACCGCCTCCTTCCTGCAGATCTGGTCGGTCAGCCGGATCGAGGCCCAGCACGACGTCGGCGACAACACCGCCGGACGCGAGCAGTCGGAATTCGTCTTCTATCTGTTCGTCGTCCTGCTGTCGGCGGCGGCGCTGGGCATGGCCCTGACCTCGCCGGAGGTGCTGTGGCTGATCGCGTCCAGCGAGTACGACACCGTGCTGCCCTGCATGCCGCTGCTAGTGCTGGCCTATGTGCTGCACGGCGTGCGCATGCATGCCGAGGTCGGGCTGGTGAAGACCAAGAAGGTCGGCGTCCTGCCGGCGATCTCGCTGGGCGGGCTCGCGGTGGGCACGGCGATCATGGGTGTGACGCTGGGGCCGCTCGGCCTGATGGGCGGTGCCGTCGGCGTGCTGGGGCGCGAGCTGGTGATGCTCTGCGCCACCGAGACGCTGTGCCGCCGCCTCAGCCCGAAGGAGCCGGCGCTCAGCATCCTGCGGGTGACGGGCATCCTGGCACCGGCCGCCATCGCCTATCTGGCCGGCCTCGCTCTGTTCGGGTTCGAGGTGAACCCCACCTTCGCCGCGGCCAAGGTCGGGCTGACCATGCTGTTCGCCGTCGTCACCCTCTTCGGGCCGAGCTTCGGCAAGACCGACCGCGCCATGCTGTTCCGCATGCTCGGCCGATTTTTTCGCCGGCCCCAAGCGGCCTAACAATCAGCCGAACGGTCGGCCTGACAACGATTGAACCGGGAGGATCCCACCGCGATGCAGGATGTTCCGCGCTACACATATCGGCAGACGGTCGCGGCGGACGCCATCCGCTACGGCGGCGGTTCCGGCCTCGGGGCGGTGCTGAAGCTGCTGGCGGGCAACCGCATGTTCCGGGTGACCTTCACCCTGCGCAGCTGCCAGGCGGCCGACCGGATGGGAGGGCCGCTGCGCAAGCCGCTGCTGGCCGCCTGCCGGCTGCTGCACCGCTGGACCCAGCATTCGGCCGCCATGGACCTGCCGTGGGAGACCCAGGTCGGACCCGGCCTGCGCATCCTGCACGGCTGGGGACTGGTGGTGAACGCCAACGCCCGCATCGGCGCCAACGTCACCCTGTTCCACGGCGTCACCCTGGGCCAGAAGGACGATCTGCTCCCCAGCGGCCGGGTGACCCATTACCCGGAGCTGGGCGATGGCGTCTGGGTCGGGCCGCATGCGGTGATCATCGGCGTCAGCGTCGGCGACGAGTGCATCGTCGCCGCGTCCTCCGTCGTCACCAAGCCGATGCCCCGGCGCACCGTCGTCGCCGGCAATCCGGGAAAGGCGGTGGCGGAGGTCAGCATTCCCGACATCCCGCATCCGGCCCCGGTCGGCACACTCTCCACCCATACGACCGCCGCACAGGCCTCGCCCGTTCCGGGCTGATCGCCGGACACAAAACAGAAAGGGGCCGGCAGCATCTGCCGGCCCCTTCCGTCGTCGTTACACCGGTTGCGGTGAAGCCGATCCTCAGGCCGCGTGGGCCATCGGGTCGTGCCACTCCATCCCGTGATAGGCGGTGTCGATGGCGGTGTGCGACAGGTCGGTGACCGAGCTGTCGATGCTGGCGACGGTGGCCGTCGGCAGGTCGCCGGCGGTCGTGTCGTTCGCGGCCGTCACGGTGTGGGCCAGCAGGTCGGCCGAGCTGAGCGAAGCGGCGGCGGCCTTGGCGGCGGCGTCGACGATGGTGCCGGTGCCGGTGGCGTCGGCCAGCGTCGCGGCGCTCGGGTTGGAGATCTTCAGGCTGAAGGTCTCGTTGCCTTCCGTCACGCTGTCGCTCAGCACCTTGACCGTCACGGTCTTGGCGGTTTCGCCGGCGGCGAAGGTCAGCTTGCCGCTGGTGGCGGTGTAGTCGGAGCCGGCCTTGGCCGTGCCGTCCACCGTGGAGTAGTCCACAGTGACCGGGCTGCTGGAGGCGGCCGACAGCTTGACCGTGAAGGTGGCGTTGGCGGTGTTGGCGGTGGTCGTCGGGGTATCGAAGACGGCGCCTTCCATGGCGGTCTTGATGATGTTGATCTTGCTCTGGTTGATGGTCTTGTAGTCGTCCATCAGGATGCCGCCGACGTCACCGGATTCCGGGGTCCAGGCCCAGAAGGTCCAGCTCATGCCCTTGTCGCCGGCCGCGATGTCGCTCTTGCCGTCCAGGTTCCAGTCGCCGTTCAGGTACTTGGCCATGGTCTTGGCCCAGGTCTGCTCGGCCGTGCTGCTGAACTGGCCGCCCCATTCGCCCAGCAGGATCGGCGCGGTGTCGTTCTTGTACAGATAGCCCCACATCTTGTCGTACTGGGCCGGCAGATTGTTCGGGTAGTTCGGATCGTTCAGCCAGCTGAACTGCCCGACGCTCTGGCCGTAGGCATGCGGCGAGTAGACGAGCTTGTTCGGCGTGTCGAAGTGGATCGGGCGGGACTGCGCACCGGCGAGCGTGCTGCTCCACTCCGTGCCTTCGACGAACAGCAGCCAGTCCTTGTTCACGCTCTGGATCGAGTTGCCGATGCGCTCGGCGGCCGAGGCCCAGTCGGTCGAGGCGTTGCCGCCCCAAGTGGCGCTGACGCTCGGCTCGTTGTGCAGATCGGCGCCGATGACGGTCTCGTTGCCGGCATAATGCTTGGCCAGCATCTTCCAGTTGGCGATCACCGTCGATTCCGGGTGGGCGCTGGTGTACCACAGCCCATGTTCGTTGGTGCCGGCGCCGCCGTCGTTGCGGTGGTGGTCGAGGATCACCTTCATGCCGAGCTTGCCGGCATAGTCGATGACCTTGTCATAGACCTGCAGGCGGGTCAGCCCGACCAGATCCGGGTTCTTGGAATAGTCGATGCCGTTGGTCACCGCGCTGCTGTCGAACATGGCGTCCGACATGGTCAGGCGGATGGTGTTGAAGCCGACCGACTTCATGTTTTCCAGGTGGTGCTGATAGCTGTCCACCCACAGGCCGGCGGGCACGTAGTTGTAGCCCTCGCCGCCGAACCAGTTCACGCCGGTCAGGCGGACGGTGTTGCCGGCCTCGTCGACGATCTGGTTGCCCTGTGTGTGCAGGAAGCCCTGGATGCCGCTGGACGACTGGCTGCCGGTCGGCTCCGTCACCGTCGCGTCGCTGACCGACAGGCTCGGCTGCGACGGGTTGGTGGGCGTGGTCGGGGTGGAGGTGCTGCCGCCGAACCAGGACTTGTCGGCCTTCACCTCCATGGTGCCGTTCCACCACATCGCCTTCTGGCCGGCGACGAGGTCCTTGCCGTCCAGCGCGCCCTTGTCAATCGACACGATGCTGTCGGTCGGGCTCACGGCATGGCCGCCGATGGTGATCTTGTTGACGTACAGGTTGCGGTCGACGCCGCCGACCACGCCGTCGTTGTCGTACTGGATCTGGACCTTGTGGGCGACGTCGGCGGCGACGTTCGCGTTGAAGGTGAAGTCCTTGGCGGCGGTGCCGGCCGTGCCTTCACCGATCTGCTTGCCGTCGACCAGGACCTTGAAGTGGGCGTTCACGCCGCCGGCCGCCGCGCCATACGCATTCACGACGATCGGCGTGCCGCCGGTGGTCGGGGTGGTCGGCGTCGTGGGGGTGGTCGGCGTGGTCGGGGTCCCGGCGGCGCTGGCGAACATGTCCTTGGACATGTTGAAATCGAGCGAGCCGCTCCAGGACAGCATTTCGCGGCCGGACAGGGTGCCCTGGCCGTCAGCGGCGTAGGAGACCGTCGAGCTGTTGGAAGCGATGGTCTTGCCGTTGACTTCGATCGACTTGACGATCAGGTCGCGGTACATGCCGGACTTGTCGGTGGACATCCAGTCGTTGTCGTACACGACCTGGACCTTGTGCGCGGCGTCGGGGGCCACCTTCGTGGTGAAGCTGTACCGCCCGGCGCTGGTGGAATTGACCGTCGCCTGGCCGACGGCCACGCCATCGACGAGGAACTTGAAGTGCGGCCAGACTCCTCCGGCAGCCACACCCGAGGCATTGACTACGAAGGTCGTATCGACGGGGCTCGTTGCCATTGGAAGCATCCTCTTTTCCGTGTTTTCGCTGGAGCCCAGACTGGCCGGAAAAGGTTAACGAGCTATTTCAAATTTTAGCGAAATGCGGCTCTAATGCCACTATCACTTGTGAAAAGAATGAGACACGAAAAACCCCTTTGTCGATGCATCGCAGCAACAAAGGGGTGATGTGTGGAGGCAACATATTGAACGGAAACGAAATTCCGTGGCCGCTTGCGGCGTCAGCGCGGTTTGTGCGCGACCAGGAACACCTCGGGACGGAACATATAGAGCTGACCTATCCTTCCGAGCTTGCGATTTAGGGTTAATGGCAGCAGTCCCAAAAATGCCTCAACCGCTCGCATGTAACCGAAATAGGCACGGCTGGCGAAATGCAGGTTCAGGTGGCGACGCACCGCCATCGGCACGACATAGACAGCCTCCACGCGGGCGAAGCCGGCCTCCCGCAGCATCGCCGCGGTCTCGCCCCAGCCATATTCGCGCAGATGCATGCAGACCGGCTCGTGCAGCCCGAACACCTCCGACAGGTCGGCGGGACCGGCGAACTTGTGCGGCATGCTCAGGACATATTTGCCGCCCGGCTTCAGGATGGTGTGGACGTTCGTCATGTGGGTGACGACGTCGTCAGGGTGCATGTGCTCCACCACATGGGTGGAGACCACGCTGTCATAGCGGCCGGCCGGCTCGAACTGGGCCAGATGCACACCGTCGCTGTTCTTCCAGGTGACGTTGGAGTCCTGTTCGATCCAACTGGCGCCGCGCTCGCGCGTCACCTCGGTGGCGACGCAGCGGTAGCCGTGGCGGGCGAGATAGCGCAGCAGCCGCGCCTTGCCCGATCCGACCTCGTAGACGTCCTGCGGCCCGCCCAGCAGGGTCAGGAAATGGCGGAAGTCCAGGTCGTCGTTGCGGGTGTGGGCATCGTCCTCCGCCTCGTTCAGCCAGGGGCAGCTGGTGTAGAGCGTGGTATAGGCCTTCTCGAAGGCATCCCAGCGCTCTTCCGGTTTGGTCTCGATCAGCTCGCGGGCAAGCCGCCGTTCCAGGGTCCAGTGGCGCTGCACCATCTCGATGGTCAGCGGACAGGACGGCGAGAGGTGGAACTTCCGCCGGTAGCGCTCGACGAGGGCGTCGTCGGTCCTCCGGTCGGCGGGCAGGCGATCCATCGGCAACGTGTCGGCTGTATTCTGCACGATCGACCTCTCCATCAGGGGGTGCCGGACGCAATGTGGGACTCTAATCGGGCATGGGGACGGACGCCCGCACGCGAAGGAGAAAAGGTGCGAACCTGTCGGAGGGGAAGATGATCGACACAGGCTTACCCCGCCTGCGCATCGCGCTTCCGTTGGCCCCTCAGCCCGACCGCACCCTGCCGGTGCGCGCCTTCTCCCGCAGCGTGTCCACCACCGCGGTGTAGAGCGGCAGCGGCCGGGAGTTCTCGTCATAGGGGGAGGGGTGGGGGTGCAGGTCGGGATGCTCCCGCGCGATGAAATTCAGGTCGGAGCGCAGGTGCCACCAGCACAGCTCCTCCACCCGCGCATTGTCCAGCATGTCGGCCAGATACTGGCGGGCCAGCTGGGCCATCGCCCGGTCCTTCTCCGCCCGCGACCAGGAGCGGGGAAGGCGCGTCTCGTCGACATCCATTTCCGTCAGATGGACGGCGAGGCCCAACTTGTCGACCGCGCGCAGGAACTTGCGCATGCCGGCGCTGTCATAGGGCTTGCCGCCGATCAGGTGGCTCTGCAGCCCGATGCCGTGGATCGGCACGCCGCGCTTCACCGCCCCGGACAGCCAGTCGAGCAGATAGGCGCGCTTGCGCTGCTGCCAGCCCTCGTCGATCTCGATGCCGAACTCGTTCAGCACCAGCTTCGCCTTGGGGAAAGCCTTGTGCACGTGGTGGAAGAAGGGGTCGAGCCATTCCGGCCCCTTCTCCGCCCCGCCGGCCGCCACCCACCACATGCCGCGGCGGAAGCCGTAGCGGTCCTGCTGGCGCGGGTGGCTTTCCGCCGTTTCCCAGAAGAAGACCTCGTTGGCGACGTCGATGCGGTAAAAGATGTCGCCGTAGCGCTGCCGCACCGCCTCGACCACGCCGGTGAAGCGCGGCCAGACATTCTCCTCGCTCAGCGTGCCCTCGGGCGAGAAATAAGCGCCTTCCGAGATGCCCAGTTCCGCCTGCCGGCCCGCCGGCAGCTTCATGTAGGGCGGCATGCCCATATGCTGCCAGATGATGGTGTGCCAGTTCGGCGTCGCGCCGATGCTGCGTGCCAGCTCAACCGCCGCGTCGAAGCGGCGCCAGTCGAAATTCCCGTCCGTATGCTGGAAGACTCCCCATTTTCCGCCGTTCTCCGGGGTGACGACATCGCATTCGCGCGCCATCAGCCGATCGAGCATGGGATCTTCCGGATCGACGAAATGATCGCGGGCGGCACCGTGGCGGATGCCCAGCGCCCTGCAGGCCTCGCGCAGAGTCACCGCCGGCTCCGCCGCCTCCGCGTGGCTTGCGGCGGCCTCCGCCGGGGCCGGGCCGCTGGCGCCCCGGCAGCTCGCCAGCACCGCGCCGGCAGCGGCGGTCCACATCAGATCGCGCCGGCTTGGACGCCATTCAGGGCGCCACTGGGTGCGCGATTTGGGAAAACCGGGCTTCGGACTCTCTGTCATGCGGAGGGGCTCTCTCTTCCGGATGGTGGGGCCGGTCGCGGGTTCCGGGCATGGAGAGACCCCTCCCTCCCGGACGCCGCAGCGTCGGTGAGGAAAGGGCCTCTGGTCGAAGGAGCTTCAGGTTGCCCTGCCTGCTTTACGGAGCGGTCCGCAGGGTGGTGTCGCCATAGTATTTCCGGGTCGCCACATAGCTGTTGTAGGGACCCTGGTAACCGCGCGAGGCCGCCTTCTTCAGGTTCACGTCGGTCATGACCGCGACGAACTTGGAGTGGTCGATCGGACCCAGGTCGGCGACCGCCTGCAGGTCGCTGGCCGTGGTGTGGCCCCAGCGGCTGACGAACATCACCTTCGACGCGGCGCCGCAGACGATGCGGGCATCCGACACGGCCAGCGCCGGGGCGGTGTCGAACACCACCAGATCGAAGTGCGGCGACAGGCCGGCCATCAGGTGGATCAGGCCGTCGACGTTGAAGCGGTCCAGCGTCTCCGACATCAGGCGGCCGGCCGGGATCATCGCATAGGGCGCGTCTTCGCTGTTGTGCACGATCTCGTCCAGGGTGGCGGTGCCGGAAATCCAGTCCGACAGGCCCTTCTTGGCCGACAGGTTGAACAGGCCGTCGATGCGCGAGCGGCGGAAGTCGGTGTCGACCACCACCACGCGGCGGCCGGCCTGCGCCGCGACCTGGGCGACGGCGAGGCTCATCGAGGTCTTGCCGTCCTGCGGGCGGGCCGAGGTGACGGCGATGGAGCCGACCGGACCCATATCCGCCAGATGGTTGCGGAACAGGGCGCGCATCGATTCCGCGAACAGCGAGAAGGGATGGTTCTGGAAGATCTGGTCCAGGCGGCCGCGGGTGCCGCGGGTGGAGTGGTGCGGGACGATGTGGACCGTGCCCACGCCCAGGATGCGGCGGACGGCGTCCGGGGTGCGGATGCGGCGCTGGAACAGCTCGATGCCGAAGACGATGAAGACGGCGACGGCGAGCGAGGCGAAGAAGCCGGCCAGCAGGAGCAGGACGCGGAAGGGACCCGACGGCTCATGCGGGACCTGCGGCGCCGAGACCAGCTTGACGGCGGTCGGGAAGGCGCGGTTGTCCTGCTGGGCCTGCACCTCTTCCAGACGGCCGAGCAGGCTGTCCAGCAACTGGCGCTTGGCCTGGGCCTCGGCCTCCAGCGTACGCAGCGGCACCGCTTCCTCGGCCATGGTCTGATAGCCGGATTCCAGCTTGGCGATCATCGACTTCAGGGCGTTTTCCTGCTCGACGGCGACGTTGGCCGCCTCGCGGACGCCGGCGATCTCGTGCCGGACCTCCTGCTGCAGCGAGGAGTTCGCTTCGTTCAGGCGGGCCTGCAGTTCCTGGATGCGCGGGTGCTTCGGACCATACTGGCGCGACAGCTGGGCCAGTTCGGTGGAGATCGAGGCGACCGTGGCGCGCAGCTGGGCGACGACCGGCGAGGCTAGGCTGCCGCCATTGCCGGAGCTGCGCTCCAGCGTCTGGGCCTGGGCGACGGCGCGGGCGCGGTTGGCCGCGGCTTCGGCCAGACGCAGGCGGGCCTGCTCAAGCTCGGTCGTGGCCATCAGGCCGTTGGTGCCGTTCTTGACGAGGCCGGCCTTGAAGCGGACGGCGTCGACCTTGGTGTCGGCCTCGGCCACTTCCTTGCGCAGGGTGCCGATGCGGTCTTCCAGCCAGGCGATGGCGCTGGTGGACAGGTCGCGGTCCATCTGCTGGCGGGTTTCCATGTAGCGATGGACGACGGTGTCGACCACCTTCTGGGCGATTTCCGGATCGCGCGAGGTGTAGCGGACCTGGATCACGCGCGACCGGCCGACGATGCCGACCTCCAGGTTGCGGCGGACGCGGTCCAGAACGCCGTCGATGCTGTCGGCGGCGCGGGTCTCGCGCAGGTGGGTGTCCTTGGTCATGTCGTCGCCATGGGCCAGGACAGCATCGACGAAGCCCGGCAGCTCGGGACCGAAGACGGCATGGGCCTGTTCGCGCGTCCAGGCGGTGGCGCGCTCGACGAAGGGCTTGCTGTCGTCGGACTGGACCGGCGGGTTGAATTCGGGGTTGGTGGCCAGCCCCAGATCGGCGATCGACTGGGTCAGCACCGCCGTCGACTTCAGGATTTCGATCTCGCTGAGGATCGCGCTGTCTTCCGGCGTGATCGCGTTCAGCGCCTGATCTTCCGCACGGACGACGCGGACCTGCCGGTTGTCGACCAGCAGAAGCGCTTCGGAAGTGTATTTGTCCTTCATCAGCGAGACGCCGAAGGCCGACAGCGCGGTCAGCGCCAGCACGATGGCGGCGATCAGCGTCTTGTGGGCCGCCAGCACCCGCAGGATGAAGCGGAAGTCGGGGCCCATCGCCGGAGCCGGACCGTCGAAATCGCGCGGCATGTGGTGGCCGGCCTGGGTGGGCCATGCCGGAGCCGGCGGGCCGCCCGGACCTCCGTTATTGATCTGGGGAAGATTTTCCACGTCTCAAAGCTCCTTCTGGATAGGCGACCGGCGGATCGTCGACTGGGAGATCCGGGGGGAGATCCGGGTGGAAGCGGGCGCTGCGGCGCCCGGTCCGCGGGTGCGGAGGGATGCGGCACGGCGAAGGCGGATGGTGCTCCAGGCGAAGCCGAAGGCACCGATGCAATAGCGGCGGAACAGGCGGCGGGGCTCCTGTGCCAGACGGAAGGCCCATTCCAGGCCGGAGCGCTGGACCGCTTCCGGGGCGCGCTTGAAGCGTCCGGCCAGGAAATCGACGATGGCGCCGCCGTTGATGATCAGCACCGGATGGTCCAGCGCGCGCTTCAGCTCCGTCGCGACCTCCTCCTGCTTGGGCATGCCCATGGCGAGCAGGATGACGTCGGGGCGGGTGGCCCGCGCCTGGGCGATGTAATGCTCCGTCGGATGGAAGCCGTGCTGCAGGTCGGCGTAGCGGTGCGGGGTGGCCGCTTCCAGAACGACGCGGGCACGGTCCAGCCACGGGGTGGCGGTGCCGTAAATGGCGACGCTGCGGGGGGGGAGCGATTTCAGCAGCAGCGGGATGAAGTCGGTGCCGTTCATGTTCAGGCCGGCCGGCATGCCCAGCACCGGCAGAACCGCCTGCAACCCGATCCCGTCGCGCAGCAGGACGTCCGACGAAGCGAAGGCGGCCAGCGCCGCGTCCGAGCCCATGCAGACGTTCAGGCCATGCGCGTTCAGGAAGGACAGCACCGTCGGACGGTCGACCGCGCCCAGATGGTCGATCAGGGCACGGCGCGCGCCGTCGTTCGAAATGCACCGCATGCGCTCGATCAGTTCCAGGACCTCACGAGGATTCGGCATGCGCATCTCCCAAGAAAAATTAATCGGAACAAAGCATTGACCGTTTCGCGACCGTTCTTGCGGCCGATCCGGCCTGGCCTGATGTCGGGCCTGTCCGCCGGGCGGCGGCGGCTAACCCGTTGGGGCCGGCCACCAAACCTGCGTGGCTCTATGTGGCCGGTCCTCCCCCCTTTTCGCACGGGCGAGATCGGCGAAAGGGCGACGGATTCGAATTAGCCCGGGCTTGCTCCCTTCGGGGGATTCGGCTTGCCGAATCGACCGGTCAGACCCATAAAGAGGGACCCCGGCCATAAAGAGAGACCCTGGCGCTCTATGGCTGTTGTCTGGGGGCAGAGCCATCCGCCCTGCCGGATCGGCCTCCCGGCCGAACCGCCCGGCCGAAGCGCTTGCATGACCGGGGCAATTCCAAGAAAAGACGATCCATGACCGACGACACCTCCGACAACGCCCGCTCCGGCCGCACCCCCGGCACCGCCGACGAATTCGACCGCCGCGATGCCTTGCGCGCGGTGGCCGCCGTGGTGCGCGGCGACGGGATCGAGGTGGATGCCGACAGCACCCCGGCGCGCTGGTCGGTCGCGGTCAACCACGTCGTCCAGATCCCCGGCACCGACCGCAAGCTGAAGCTGCGCTTCAAGGTGGCGCTCGGCCCGCTTCCGGACATCGAGGCCGACCTGTGGGGCCTGCTGACCATCGACGAAGGCTTCGGCCGGCCGCAGGCCAAGGCGCTGGGCAAGCGGGTGAAGGGCGCCTGCCTGTCCTCTCCCGCCATCGCCAAGGCGAAGGACCGGGTCGACGGCTGGTTCGCCTCGATGGCGCAGCGGGCGGCCGGCTTCGGCGAGTCCTGGCGGCCGAAGGGCTTCGCCGACGAGCTGGGCCGCGTCGTCGGCTTCGGCGGGCGGATTCCGCGCCTGCAGACCCTGCTCGACGCGATGGAGGAGGCGTTCTCCACCGCCGCCGCCCGCGCCGGCCTGAAGGTCCGGCGGGAGCGGCTGGAGAATGCGTCGGGCATGGGCGTCTATCTGGACAGCTTTGCCACCGCCCGCGCGATGATCCGCAAGCTGCGGCTTTACGTCGGCCCGACCAATTCGGGCAAGACCCACGCGGCGATGGACCGGCTGGCGGAGGCCGAGAGCGGCTGTTACCTCGCTCCCCTGCGTCTGCTGGCGCTGGAAGGGCAGGAGGCGCTGGAGACGCGCGGCCGGCCCTGCAGCCTCGTCACCGGCGAGGAGCGCGACGTGCGGCCCGGTGCCGCCTTCACCTCCTCCACCATCGAGATGGTGAACACCTCCAAGGTATGGGGCGCCTGCGTCATCGACGAGATCCAGATGATCGGCGATCCCGACCGCGGCTGGGCCTGGACCCAGGCGGTCGCCGGTGTCGCCGCTCCGGAAATCCTGATGACCGGCTCCGCCGACGCCATCCCCTACGTCAAGCGTCTGGCCGACGCGATGGGCGAGGAGTTGGAGGTCGTCGAATTCACCCGCAAGTCGCCGTTGCGCGTGCAGGAGGAGCGGGTGAAGCTGGAGGAGGTGAAGCCGGGTGACGCCCTGATCGCCTTCTCGCGCAAGGACGTGATGGCTCTGCGCCACGACCTGCTCGGCCGCAACCACAATGTCGCGGTGATCTACGGCGCCCTGTCGCCGGAGGTCCGTCGCGCCGAGGCGCGCCGTTTCCGCGAGGGCACCGCCGACGTTCTGGTGGCGACCGACGCCATCGGCATGGGGCTGAACCTGCCGGTCGCCCGCGTCGTTCTGTCCACCACCCGCAAATATGACGGGCGGGAGGAGCGCGAACTGAATGCCTCGGAGATCCGGCAGATCGGTGGCCGCGCCGGCCGCTTCGGCATGCATGAGGAAGGCCGCGTCGCGGTTCTGGAGGGGGAGAGCATCAACCCGGTGCGCCGGGCGCTGACCTCGCCGCCGGTGCCGCCGGAAGATCCGCGCTCGTGGATTTCGCCCAACCTCAGCCATGTCGAGGCCATTGCGCGGGAGCTGGACACCGACAGCCTCGCCAAGGTTCTGCGCACTGCGGGTCAGGAGCTGCTGCGCGCCAACCAGACCTTCCGCATGACCGATCTGGAACAGCGCATCCAGGCGGCAGCCGCGGTTGACCGCGCCAAGTTGCCGCTGGCGCAGCGCGACATGCTGGCCCGCTGCCCGATCGACACCCGCGACCAGAACAACCTGCGCCTTCTCGGTGGCTGGGCGGTCAACCAGGGCCGGGGCATCCCCAATGCCGCCCCCGACGCCGCCGAGCGCTTCCGCCACAGCGTCGGCACCGACGTGGAACTGGAAAAGGCCGAGCGCGCGGTGAAGGAACTGACCGCCTATGCGTGGCTGGCCTACCGCTTCCCCGATGCCTATCCCGAGATGGATTTGTGCCAGGAGCGCCGGGCGCACCTGAACGCCTTCATCGAGCGCACGCTCGCCGAGCGCTCGCTCGCCCGCGCCTGCCCGGTCTGCGGCGCGCGGCTGAAGGCCAACCATCGTTTCCGTGTCTGCGACAATTGCTACAGCAGCCGCGTCGAGGACCGCCGCGGTGGCCGTCGTGGCGGACCGGAGCGCGGCAACGGCGAGAAGCCGGGCGGCCACCCGCACCACTTCCATCATCCGGTGGCGAAGGAGGGCGGTCGCGACACCGGCCGGGGAGGTCCCCGCACCGGCCGTGGCCCGAAGCGGAAAAGCGCAATCCCCTCTCCCCCCCGGGGAGAGGGTTAGGGTGAGGGGGAAGCGCGACGGCCCTTCCCCAAGAATCCACCCCTGCATCCCCCCCCCCCCCCCCCCCCCCCCCCCGGGGGGGGGGGGGGGGTTT
>NZ_LGQU01000006.1:0-29310 GCF_003115935.1 Azospirillum sp. TSH20 | reverse complement strand
CGTCCGCCCCCCCCCCCGCCAGTCCGCGGGCCAGCGTCTCCGCCGCCTCCGCCGCATCGGCGGGCAGTGCGCCCGCCTCCTCCAGCGCCGCCACCCAGCGGGCGCACTGGTCGAGAGCGCGGAACAGCAAGTCGGCCAAGTCCGGCGTCATGAGGGCCGGCTTCATGGCGCGATGGCCGTCGCGCAGCAGCGACAGCGTGTCTTCCCCGGCATGGACCAGCAGGGTGAAGGGTGCCATGTCGAACAGCGCGCTCGACCCCTTCAGCGTGTGGAAGGCGCGGAACAGCTCGTCCACCGACGCGCGGTCGGCCGGGTCGCGCTCCAGCGCCAGCAGGGCGGCACCGGCAGTCTCCAGCAGCTCGTGCGCTTCGACGACGAACTGGTCGAACAGATCGTTCATAGCACGCCCTCCGTGTCGGGAGGCCGCCCGGTCAGCAGCCGCGCCGCCTCCACCAGCACCTCCGGTCGCGGCGGCTTGACGATGTACCAGTTGGCGCCGGCCAGCAGGGCCTGCTCGCGGTCGCTGTCCTTCGATTCGGTGCTGATCATGATGGCGGGCACGTCGCGCAGGCTCGGATCGCGGCGGAGGACGCGCAGCATGGTGTAGCCGTCCATCTTGCGCATGTTGACGTCGACGATCACCAGATCCGGCGGTGCGGCCATCGCCCGCTCCAGCCCTTCGATGCCGTTCACCGCCTCGTCCACCACGAAGCCGTCGGCCTCCAGCACGCGGCGGCTGAAGGCGCGCACGGTCACGGCGTCGTCCACCACCAGAACACGCGGCCCGCTCATGACGTACCCCCGTCCGCCGGCTTCTGATAGAGGATGGCGTCGGGGAAGCGGCGCGGAACGAACAGCGAGGACATGCGGCTCATGCTTTCCGAATGGCCGAGGCAGACGAAGCCGCCCGGCGCAAGGGCATCGTAGAACATGCTCGCCGCCTCCCGTCGGCCCAGATCGTCGAAGTAGATCAGCAGGTTGCGGCAAAAGATCACGTCGATCCCGCGAAAGGCCCTCACCTGCTGCGGGTCGGCGATGTTGACCAGAGAGAAATCGACGGACTCCCGCAGATCCTCGACGATCTGCCAGCGCGGCCCGCCGGCCTCCGCCGCTCCGCGCACGGGCTGGAAATACTTGGCGCGCAGATGGGCCGGCAGCCCCTGCAGGGCGCGCTCGTCATAGATGCCCTCGCGCGCGCGTTCCAGAACCGCGCTGTCGATGTCCGACGCCAGCAGCTCGATCTCGTAATCGTCCACCCGGCGCCAGTTTTCCAGCAGCATGATCGCGATGGAATAGGGTTCCTCCCCGGTTGCGCAGCCGGCCGACCAGATGCGCAGCCGCGATCCCTTCGGCCGTCCGCGCACCAGCTCGTCCAGGACGGAGTTCACCAGACAGTCGAGCTGGTACTTCTCGCGGAAGAAATAGGTCTCGTTCACCGTCATCAGGTTGACGAGCCGCTGAAGCTCCTCCCCCGACGCCTGGAAGCGCAGCAAATTCATATAGGCGCGCAGACCCGTCGCGCCGACCGCCTGCATGCGGGCGGCGACGCGGCGGTCGACGAAATAGCGCTTGGCCTCGGTGAAGGACAGGCCGGTGCGGTCCCGCAGGAATCCGCAGAGCGTCGCATAATCCTCCTGGGACAGGCCTTCCGGTTCGGCGTCGGTCACTCCGTTCACCGTCCCTGGAAGCTGGACCGGGCGGCGTCCACGGCGAAGGCGACGAAGGCGTCGTCGGGGAAGCGGCGGGCCAGCGTCTCCAGGCTGGACAGCGCTTCGGGACTTCCGGCCTCTGCCAGCGCCTCAACGGCGGCGAGGCAGACATTCACGTCGGCGTCGCGCTCCATCACCCTCGTCAGCCAGTCGGCGCGGCCGGAATGGGCGAGGCTGCCCAGCCCCTGAACCGCGAAGATGCGCAGGTCGGCGTCGGCATGGTCGAGCAGCGGCAGCAGCGCCGGGGCGGCGACCTCCGCCGGCATCTGCTGCAGGCTTTCCAGCGCCGCGTTGCGCAATGCCGCATCCTCGCGGTCGAGGAAGGGGACCAGCGCCGCCGCCGCCTCCGGCGTGGCGATGCGGGCGAGCGCGGTCAGGATGGCCTCGCGCACGCCGGCATCCCCCTCCGCCTGAAGCCGGTGGGCGAGCGCCGCCTCCGCGCCCGGCAGCGCCGCATGGCCCAGCTCATGGGCGGCATCGCGACGGACGGCGGCGTCGGCATCCTCGAGCGAGGCCAACGGGTCAGACCGCGCGCCTGTCGCGGCCGGCGCAGGTTCCGAAGCGGCCTTCTTCTTCACCAGTCCCATGGCGTCACTCCTCAATCGATCCCGGCCCGCCGGCCGGCAGGCATCAGCCAGCGGGTGAGCTGGCCAGCGATCCGGCCCGACGGCAGCACGACGCCAGCGCCGCCGCGCCGGATCAGGTCCTGCGGCATGCCGAAGACGACGGCGCTGTCCTCCGATTCCGCGATGGTGCGACCGCCGCGGGCGTGAAGCTCGGCCATCGCCGCCGCCCCGTCATTGCCCATGCCGGTCAGCAGCACCCCCACCAGCCGGTCGGCGGGCAGCAGCCGCAGGGCGCTGGACACCAGCCGGTCGGCATTGGGGTGCCAGGGCCGGTCGGGCGAGGGCGGCACGCAGACCGCCTGCAGCCGTCCGCCGCGCCGCGCCAGCTCGACGTCGGCGCTGCCGCGGGCGATGCAGACCATGCCCGGCGCCAGCACCGTCGCCCGCTCCACCTCCACCACCCTCAGCGGGCACAGCTCGTCCAGCCGGCGCGCCAGCGTCGCGGTGAAGGCGGCCGGCATGTGCTGCGCCACCACCACCGGCCAGGGAAAGCCGGCCGGCAGCAGGGGCAGGATGTCCTCCAGCGTGCTAGGTCCGCCGGTGGACACGCCGACCAGCACCACCCCCTCGCCCTCGCCGCCCGCCGCCGCCGTGGCTGCAGGCGACGCCACCGCGGGCGGCAGCCCCTCCGGCGCGACGAAATCCTCCCCGGTGATGCGGGCGCGGGCCAGCCGCAGCCGTTCGCGCAGTCCGCGGACGCGGCGCGGGCGGGAGGACGCGGCGGCGCGCACCGTCTCCACCAGCTCCTCGCCGATGCGGCCGATGGAACCGGCGGCCGGCTTCTGCACCGCCTCCACCGCGCCCAGCCGAAGCGCCTCCAGCGTCTCCTCCGCCCCCGCGCCGGTGAGGGCGGAGACCATGACGACCGGCTTGGGATGCTCCACCATGATGCGGGCAAGGCAGGTCAGCCCGTCCATGCCGGGCATGGTGACGTCGAGCGTCACCACGTCCGGATCGACGACCGGCAGGCGCGCCAGGGCCTCCTCCCCCGTCGCGGCGGTCTCCACCCGGAATCCGGCGTCGCTCAGCAGATCCGCGATGCGCCGGCGCATCAACGCGGAATCGTCCACCACCAGCACCGTCAGCACGCCGCCCCCCATCGCGTCTTCACTGTGGGGTAACGAGCAGGTCGGCCAGCCGGTCCATGTCGAGCAGGCTGTCCGCATCCATCAGCAGGATCAGGCGGGTGCCGCCGGCCACATCCCCGGCCGCATCCAGCGTGGCGACCCGGCGGATCAGCCGGCGCTGCGCCGCCGACACCGCCGGTGCCGGACCGATCCGCTCCGCCGGAACCGTCAGCAGGCCGGACAGCCCGTCGACCAGCAGCCCGACCAGCAGCCCATCGCGCCCGACCACCACCACCCGCCCGCGCTCTAGCCCGCCGGAGAGACTGGCCGCGGCGGCCGGCAGGTTCAGCAGCCGGCGCTGGTCGATCAGCGGCAGAACCTCGCCGCGCAGGGTCAGCACGCCGGCGACGAAGTCGGGCGCGTTGGGCAGCGGCGTGATGCTGTCGGGCCGGCGCAGCACCTCGCGCACGACGGAGACCGGCAGGCCGTATTCCGCCCCGGCGAGGCGGAAGACGACGAAGCGTTCCGCGATTCCGCTCCCCTCCGCAGGCTGCGCCGGTTCCATCCCGTCCCCCTCTCCGCCCGCTTCCGCGCCGATTGCCGCGCCATGGCGGAACAGCCGCTCCGCCGACAGCACCGACACCAGTCGCCGCCCGCCATCCGCGCGGGCGATGCCGTCCAGATCCTCGAACTCGGGCTCGCGGGCAAGCAGCGGCGGCACCGGGTCGATCAGCGCGGGATCGAGCCGCAGGATTTCGCGCACCTCGTCCACCAGCACGCCGACCGGCGCCTCCCCGGCCCCGGACCGCACCACGACGACGCGGCGTCCGGCCCCCTGTCCGCCGTCCAGCCCGAACAGGGCACGCAACCCCACCAGCGGCAGCAGCCGGTCGCGCACCGCCATCACGCCCAGCAGATGCGCCTTGGCCCGCGCCATGCGGGCGACCTCGCGCGGGGCCGGCAGAACCTCGCGCACCCGATCCACCGGCAGGGCGAATTCCTGCCCGGCGACCTCGAAGACCAGCAGAGCCTGGCGATCAGGTCCGGCAGCCGCTTTCCCGGTCCCGGCCTCGCCCGCCGCCGCACGTCCGAACCCACCGGCGCCCCGCTCCGGCCGTTCCGCCTCGGTGCGGTCGCCGAACTGGCGGTCGATCAGCGCGTCCAGCTTCAGGATGGTGACCGGGCCGTCGCGCAGCAGGCCGTCCAGCATGGCGGGGTCGAGCCCGCCCTCCTCCTGCGTCACCGGATCGATGCGGTCGGGATCGCTGCGCAGGATGCCGGCCATCGCGTCCACCCGCAGCCCCACCGGCTGGCCGCGATGCCCGACCAGCACCACGCGCGTCTCCCGCGTGGCGGCCCCACCGTCCACCCTGCCCAATGCCCTGGCGAGGTCCAGCACCGGCACCGCCTCGCCATGCCACTGCGCCAGCCCATCCAGACTGGGCGGCCCCAGCGGGATGCGCACCAGTTCCGGCAGCCGGATCACCGCACGGACTGCCGCCAGCGGCAACGCGAGGCGCAGGTCGCCGACCGCCACCGTGACGAAGGCGAGCGCACCATCGGCCTCGGCTGTCGCCGCGCGGTCTCCGGCCACCTCTTGGGCCACGGCGGTCAAACCGCGCCCAGCAGGCTGTCGGCCATCGCCGCGATCTCCTCGATCGCCGACGCCAGCTCCTCGGCCCCCTTCGCCTGTTCGCGCGCGGCCTTGGCCGCTTCGGAGCCGGAGAGGTTCGCCGCGGCGGCGGCGGCGGCCACCTGCTCCACGCCGACGCGGGTCTCGCGCAGGGCGGCGGTGGTCTCGTTGGCGGCGTCCAGGATCTCGCGGCCGCCGGCGGTGACCACCCGCAGCTCCTGCGTGCCGGCGGTCAGGGTGACGCCGAAGGCGCGGTGGCGCGCAATCTCCGTCACCGCGGTCGCGGAGACCTCATCCACGTCGCGGCGCACCCGCAGCATCTGGTCCTGGATGTCGCGGACGATGTCCTTCACCCGCTCCGCGCTTTCCGCGCTGTCGCCGGCCAGCTTGCGGATGTCGCCGCTGACCACGGTGAAGCCGCGGCCGAACTCGCCCGCCCGCGCCGCTTCGATGGAGCCGCTGACCGCCAGCATGCCGGTCTGGATGGCGACGGTGGCGATGGCGTCCACCACCTTGTCGATGCGCCGGCCGATCCGCTCCAGCTCGTCCAGCCGCTCACCGGCCCGGCGGGAGGAGTCCACCGCCTCCAACATTCCGTCGGCCAGCTTCCCGATAGTCTCGCGCGTTTCGCCCAGCAGACCTTCCATCGAGGTGCAGCGATCGACCGATTCGCCCGACCGCCCGGCGGCCAGCGTCGCGGCGGCGTCGATTTCCGCGATCGCCGAGGCCAGCTGATGGGTGGCGGCGCTCTGCGCCTGCGCCCCGCCGGAGATCTGGCCAATGGCGGTCATGATCTGGGCGGCGCCGCGGTTGATCTCCTCGATGGCTGCCGACAGCTCCTCGGCGGCGGAGGCCAGCTCGTCGGCGGTGGCGGCGAGGTCGGCAGTTCCCTCCAGATCCTCGGCCAGCTCGGACAGCTGTCCGGCGGCGCGCTGGCTCTGGGTCAGGGCAAGGGCCTGCTCGCCTGCGGTCCTCAGCGCCTCCTCGGCGGCGGCGGACTGCTCCTCGGCGCTGGCGGCGATGGTCTCGGCCCCGCGCAGGGCCTCGCGCGCGGCCTGATCGGCCTCCACGGCGGCGCGGATCGTCTCCTGCGCGCCCTGGACGATGGTCGACATGTCGGACCGCACGCCTTCCAGCTGCTGGACGATCATGCGCCCGCGCTCCACCTCCGCCTTGGCGGCGTCGGCGGAGGCGACGATGCCGGCGGCGATGGAGGCCACCGCCTCCTGGATTTCAGCGACCATCCCCTGGATGTCGTTGGCGCTGCGCTCCGACCGTTCGGCCAGCGCCTGCACCTCGTCGGCGACGACGGCGAAGCCTTTGCCCGCCTCCCCCGCCCGCGCCGCCTCGATGGCGGCGTTCAGCGCCAGCAGGTTGGTCTGGTCGGCGATGGCGGCGACGCTCTGGACGATGGTGCCGATCTCCTGCGCCCGGGCCTCCAGGTCGCGCACCAGCCGCACCGACGCCTCCTGCCGTTCGGCGGCACGGACGATGCCGTCGATGGACGACAGGATCTGGCCGCTGACGTCCTTCAGCGTGGCCTGCAGCGCCTCGACCCGCAGCACCGCCTGCTCCGCCGTGCTGCGCGACCGGGTCAGAAGCTCCGACGCGCGGCCGATCATGCGCTGGGACTGCTGGGTGGCGCTGGCCGATTCCTCCGCCCCGGCGGCGATCTGCTCCATCGCCCGGCGCAGTTCCTCCGCCGCGGAGGCCGCCTGGGTCACGCCGCTCGCCAGTTCGGTGGCGGCGGCGGCGATGCCGCTGGCGGCCTGCCGGCGGCGCGAATCGGCACGCGCCCGGCGGCGCTGCGGCGCGCCCGGCGTGGCGGCCTGCGGCGCGGATTCGGTCGTGGCGGTCACGGATCCGGCGGCCTGATTCCCGGGGGCGGACCGATCCGGATCGCCGGCGGCGCCGGGCTTGCTCCGGGCGGTTTGCGCCGTGTCGATCTTCGTCTTCTTGATGAGTGCCATGGTCCTTACCCGCCTTTCCAGCCGGTTGTTCTTGTTGCCGTCACGCCACCAGCCGCCCGATATAGCGGCCGAGCGTCGCCTGCAGCGTCCCGGCGGAGCCGGCGTCGAGCAGCAGGACAACCCGTCCCGCCACCGCCGCCCCGTCGCCGCCCGGCAGGGTCGTGCGCAGGTCGATGTGGAACAGCACGGCGGCGCCGTCCGCGGTTGGAGCCGTTCCCGAACATCCCCGCAGGACGTCCGCCGCACCGCCGCGGAACACCGCCGGCAGGCCGGTTTCGACCGGTTCGCCCAGCAGGTTGGCGACCAGGGCCAGCGCGCTGTTCAGCACGACGTTGCCCAGCTCCGCCAGAACCTCGTCCTCCAGCTCGGGAACATCCTCCGCCGGCACGTCGGACGGCAGGGCGGCGCGCACCAGGCACAGGCTGCCCGCCTGGGGGAAGACCAGCAGGGCGCATCCCGCGAACAGGCCGCCCAGCGTTTCCGAAATGCCCACCAGCGGCGGCGTCAGCGCCCGGTCCAGCAGCCCGGCCACCTCGTCCGGCGGCACCATCTCCACCGACGGGACCGACAGGGTGACCAGCCCGCCCAGCATGCGGCCGAGCGCCGTCGAGGCCCGGCCGATGCCGATGTTGCCCAACTCAGCCAGCGCGTCGCGCTCCAGCTCGCTCAGCATGGGGGCTGCGGTCACTCCTGAGGAGCCTGGGTGGGCCGGCGCGGCGGCAGGGCGGTGGAGTTCAGGAAGCGGGCGACCTGCTCCTCCTCCAGCGGCTTGGGCATGAAGGCGGCGCCGACCGCGCGGATGCCGGACACCACCGCGTCCTGGGCGTTGGCGGTGATGATGGCGATGTGGACATCGGGATGGCTCTGGCGCAGCTTCGCCGCGGTGTCCACGCCGTTGTCGCCGGGCATGTTGTAGTCGATGATCGCGACGTCGACCGGCGTGCCCTGCAACGTCTTGAAGAGTTCGTCACCGTTCGCTGCCTCGACCACCGACCAGTCGGGCTTGTTGCGCAAGACCATGGCCCGCACATGCATGCGCGAAAGCTTGCTGTCGTCGACGATGATTGCAGTCTTACTCAAGATATAAGCCTTTTGGATGGAGATCGGCCGGCGAAGCCGAATTGCGCGCAAGTATACAGGATGAAGATTGTCACGCCAGTCCCCTTAACTGCATTCGGGATTTTGCCTGCGCGCCGCCCGGCCGATTCATGCTATCGAAATGGCCCGTTCCTTCCCTTGGCGCCCCTCGCTCATGCCGCCACCCGCAGCCCCCGCCAGAGCCGTCTCCACCAGACTGGCCGCCCTCCTGCGCGAGGCGCTGGCCCACCACCGCGCCGGGGACCTGGACGGGGCGGAGCGCGGCTATCGCGCCATGCTGGCGGTCGATGGCGGCAACGCCGACGCGCTGCACCTGCTGGGTGTGCTGCACCACCAGCGCAGGCAGGATGCCGACGCCGTCCGCCTGATCGGGCAGGCCATTGCCCGGCGCCCGAATATGGCGGAGCAGCATGCCAATCTCGGCCTCGCCCTCCACGCGCTGGGCCGGCTGGCGGAGGCGGAGGCGGAATACCGCCGGGCGCTCGCCCTGCGCGAGGCCTATGCGGAGGCGCACAACAGCCTGGGCAGCGCCCTGCAGGATCAGGACCGGCTGGCGGAGGCCGCGCGCCATTACCGCCGCGCGCTCGACCTCGACGCCGGCTATGCCGAGGCCTGGGCCAATCTCGGCACGCTGCTGCGGGCGCAGGATGACCATGGCGAGGCGGAAACGGCGCTGCGCCATGCCCTGCGGCTCGACCCCGGCCATGCCACCGCCCTGACCAACCTCGGCGTCGTGCTGAAGGAGACCGGCCGCACCGGCGAGGCCGAGGCGGCGCATCTGGAAGCGCTGCGCCTCGCCCCCGGCGATGCCGAGACGATGGTGAATCTCGCCCTGCTGCGCGAGGCGCAGGGGCGCGGCGAGGAGGCGGAGGCGCTCTATCGCCACGCTCTCGTCCATGCCCCCGGCTTTGCGTTGGCCCGCTGGAACCTCGCCCTGCGGCTGCTCGGCCGCGGCCGGCTGGCGGAGGGGTGGGACGAGTATGAGGCGCGCTTCGCCTCCCGCCGCGTGTCCGCCGGGCGCAACATCGCCCTGCCGGCCTGGGATGGCGCGACCGGCCGGCGCCTGCTGGTCTGGCGCGAACAGGGGCTGGGCGACGAGCTGATGTTCGGCACCGCCCTGCCCGACCTCGCCGCAACGCTGGGGCCGGCGGCGCTGGTGGTGGAGGTCGATGCCCGCCTGACAGGACTGGTCGGCCGCGCCCTGCCCGGCGTCACGGTGCGGGCGGAGACGGCTGACCCGACGGACGCCGCCACCGGTGCCGCCACCGGTGCCAAGGCCCATCTGCCGATGGGAACGCTGCCCCGTCTGCTGCGCTCCACCCTGGCCGATTTTCCCGCCCGGCCGTCCTGGCTGGCGCCCGACCCGGCGCGCGCCGCAGCATGGGCTGACCGGCTGGCGGCGCTGGGGCCGGGTCTGCGCGTCGGGATCTGCTGGGGCAGCCAGAACATGCTGGGGGAGCGCAAGGCTTCCTACACCGCGCTCGCCGACTGGGCGCCGCTGCTGACCCTGCCCGGCCTGATCCCGGTCACCCTGCAATATGACGGGCGCGAGGCGGAAATCGCCGCAGTCGAGGCCAAACTGGACCTGCGCATCCACCGCTGGCCCGGCACCGACCTGAAGAACGATCTGGAGGGCGTCGCCGCGCTGATCGCCAACCTCGACCTCGTGGTGACGGTGGCGAGTTCGGTCGGCGAGATGGCGGGCGCGCTGGGGGTGCCGGTCTGGCGCTTCGGCCCGGCCGGCGACTGGACGGCGCTGGGCAGCGGCGTGCGGCCCTGGTTCCCGTCGATGCGGCTGTGGAGCACGCGCTCCGGCGAGACCCTGCCCGACGTTCTGGTGCGCATGGCTGCGGAGTTGCGCCGGCTGGTCCCTGCCTTGCCCTTTGATGAATGGCTTGCCGAAGCCCGCTCGCTTCATGAGTCAGGCCGCTGGCCCGAGGCGGAGAAGGCTTACCAACGCATCCTAGACCAGGGCGGCGAGGTGCCGGCGGCGCTTGAGGGCTACGCGCTGCTCGGCCATCAGGCCGGCCGCCCCGACATCGCCGCCACCCTGCTGAGCCGCGCCATCGCGGTGGAGCCGACCGCCGACCGCCATAAGCGCCGCGCGCTGGCCCATCAGGAGATGGGCGCCCTGGCCGACGCCGAGGCCGACTGGCTGGCCGCCGCCCTGCTCGCCCCCGACGACGTCGAGGCGCTCGGCAATCTCGGCGCCCTTCGCCTGTCTCGTGGCGCGGCGGCCGAGGCGGCGGAGGCGACCGACGCGGCGCGGCGCCTCGCCCCCTTCCATGCCGGGCTTTGGTCCAATGCCGGGCTGGCGCGGCAGGCGCTGGGCAGCGACGGCCTGCCCTTTTTCCAGCGGGCACTCGCCCTCGACCCGGCACTGGCGGAGGCCTGGACCGCCCTGTCGGCCGATGCCCTGCGCGACCCCGGCCATGCCGCCGAGGCGGAGCATGCCGCCGGCCGGGCCTTGCACCTGCGACCCGGCGACCCGGCGGCGGTCAGCAACATGGGGCTGGCGGCCCTGGCGCTCGACCGTCCGGCCGACGCGGTGGCGTATCTGCGGCTGGCGCTCCAGGGCCGGCCGGGCGACCTCGGCACGCTCGGCAACCTCGCATTGGCGTTGGAGCAGGCGGGCGACGGCACCGCCGCCGGGCTGGCCTGGTGGCGGGTGATCCTGTTGGCCCCCGGCACCGGCGCCGGCTGGGCCGGGCTGGCCGACCTGCGGCAACGGCAGGGCCGGCTCGACGCCACGCTGAAGGGCTGGGGCCGTGCCCTGGCGCTGGAGCCGGCGCGGGCCGACTGGCGCTACAATCTCGGCAATGCCCTGCACGTCGCCGGCCGCCCGGCCGAGGCGGACGCGGCCTATCGCCGGGCGGTGGAGGACGACCCGACCCTGACGCTCGCCGCTTTCAACCGCGGTTACGCGGCGCTGGCGCGCGGGGAGATCACCGACGGCTGGACCGGGCTGGAGGCGCGATTCGCCGCCGGGCAGGCCCTGCCCGACCGCCGCTTCCGCATTCCCGCCTGGGATGGCGGCGATCCGGCCGGAAAGACCGTGCTGGTCTGGCGCGAACAGGGGGTGGGCGACGAGCTGATGTTCAGCGCCTGCTACCCCGACCTGATCGCGCGCGCCGGCCGGGTGGTTCTGGAATGCGAACCGCGGCTGGTGGACCTGTTCGCGCGCTCCTTCCCGCAGGCGGTGGTGCGCGCGGCGACGGCGGATCCGGTGGACGCCGACGGCCACGTCCCGGCGGGGTCGCTGCCCCTGCTGCTGGGCTGGGGGCTGAGCGGCTTTCCGGCGCGGGGGGGATGGCTGCGGGCGGATGGGGCGGCGGTGAAGCGGTGGCGGGGGTGGTTGGGTGGTCTTTCCGAAGACACTTGCCCCCACCCTACCCCTCCCCCGCTGGGCGGGGGAGGGGATAGGAGCTTTGTCGGCGTTCAGCGGCAGTCCCTCCCCCGCCCAGCGGGGGAGGATAGGTGGGGGGCTAACTCCGCAAGAAGCGACACCCTCACCATCGGCCTCTGCTGGCGCAGCGGCCTGCGCAGCGCATTGCGCGATGCCAACTACGCCCCGCTGGCCGACTGGGCGCCGATCCTCACCCTGCCCGGCCTGCGCTTCATCAACCTTCAATATGACGACTGCGAAGCCGAACTCGCCGACGCCGAACGCCGCTTCGGCATCACGATCCACCGCCCGCCGCTCGACCTGAAGAACGACCTCGACGGCGCGGCGGCCCTGACGGCGGCGCTGGATCTGGTAATCTCCGCTGGAACGTCGGTGGCGGAGATGGCCGGCGCGCTGGGATTGCCGGTCTGGCGGATCGGGCCGGCAGGAGACTGGACGGCGCTCGGCACCGGCTGCCGGCCCTGGTACCCGTCGATGCGGCTGTTCGGCCCGCGACCGGGAGAAACGCTCGGCGACGCGCTGGGTGCCGCCGGGCGTGCCCTCAACGCTCTCAGAACGCGGGAACCACGGCGTTCTTGAACTTGGTGAGGATGAACTCCTTCACCTCCGGGCTGTTGTAGGCCTTCACCAGCTTGGCGACCCAGGGCTTGTCCTTGTCGGCCTTGCGGACGGCGATGACGTTGGCATAGGGGCTGTCCGCCGCCTCGCGGGCGATGGCGTCCTTGACCGGGTCGATGCCGGCCTCCAGCGCGAAGTTGGTGTTGATGGCGGCGACGGTCACGTCATCCAGCGAGCGCGGCAGCTGGGCGGCGTCCAGCTCGACGATCTCCAGCTTCTTCGGGTTCTCGACGATGTCGATCGGCGAGGCCTTCAGGGTGCCGCCGTCCTTCAGCTTGATCAGGCCCTTGGCCTGCAGCAGCAGCAGGACGCGGCCGCCGTTGGTCGGGTCGTTGGGGATGGCGACCTTGGCGCCGGACTGCAGCTCGTCCAGGCTCTTGACCTTCTTGGAATAGATGCCGATCGGGTAGACCACCGTCTTGCCGACGCTGATCAGATCGAAACCGCGGTCCTTCACCTGGTTGTCCAGATAGGGCTGGTGCTGGAAGCTGTTGGCGTCCAGATCGCCGCCGGCCAGCGCCTGGTTCGGGATGACGTAGTCGGTGAACTCGATGATCTGGATGTCCAGCCCGTCCTTGGCAGCGATGGGCTTCACCGCCTCCAGGATCTGGGCGTGCGGACCGGCGGTGACGCCGACCTTGATGGTTTCGGCAGATGCACCGAAGGCGACGGCCAGGGTGGCGGCGCCGGCCAACAGGGAAGCCAGCGAACGGAAGCGCAGCATCTCGAACACTCCTCGGGTTTCTTGTGTCAGGATTTCGGGATCAGGATTTCAGATTGCGTTTGTTGACGCGGCGGGCGATCCAGTCGCCCGTCGACTGAAGGATCTGCACCAGCACGATCAGCACGATCACCACCGCCAGCATCACCTCCGGCAGGAAGCGCTGATAGCCGTAGCGGATGCCGAGATCGCCCAGGCCGCCGCCGCCGACGGCGCCGACCATGGCCGAATAGCCGACGAGGCTGACCGCCGACAGGGTCAGGCCGGCGACGATGCCCGGCAGGGCTTCCGGCAGCAGGACCTTGCGGATGATCTGGAACGGCGTGGCGCCCATCGCCTGCGCCGCCTCGACCAGACCGCGATCCACCTCGCGCACCGCATTCTCGACGACGCGGGCGATGAAGGGGGCGGCGGCGACGGTCAGCGGCACGATGGCGGCATTGGTGCCGATGGAGGTGCCGGCGATCAGCCGGGTGAAGGGAATGATCGCCACCACCAGGATGATGAAGGGGGTGGAGCGGGTCATGTTGACCACCGCTCCCATCACCTTGTTGAAGGCGAAGTTCTGCAGCAGCTCGCCCCGGCCGGTGACGGCCAGCATCACGCCGATCGGCAGGCCGATCAGCGTCCCGATGGCGCCCGACACCGCCACCATGTGCAGCGTGTCGAGCAGCCCCTTGATCAGCAGGTCAATGATTTGCGGGGAGAGCATGGCCCAACACCTCGACACCCAGATTGTTCTCTTTCACCAGCGCCATGGCGGCCTCGACCTTGGCCTGATCGCCCAGCGCCTCCACCACCAGCGTGCCGAAGGGCGCGCCCTGGATTTCGTCGATCTGGCCGTGCCAGATGTTCAGGTCCAACTCCAGTTGGCGGCTGATGGCGCTGATGACCGGGGTGGTCGCCTTCTCGCCGGTGAAGGTGATGCGCAGCACCGGATTGCTCCCCAAGCCGGGCTGCGGCGACAGCCTGTCGCGCAGGCTGTCGGGGATGCCGCGGTTGATGACGGGATCGACGAAGCTGCGGGTGGTCGGGTGCTTCGGGTGGGCGAAGATGTCGAAGACCGGCCCCTGTTCGATCACCCGGCCGCCTTCCATCACCGCCACCTTGTGGCAGATCTCCTTGATGACGGCGATCTCGTGGGTGATGAGGACGATGGTCAGGCCCAGCCGCCGGTTGATGTCGGCCAGCAGATGCAGGATCTGCGTCGTCGTCTCTGGATCGAGCGCCGAGGTCGCCTCGTCCGACAGCAGCACCTTCGGCTTGCTGGCGAGAGCGCGTGCGATGCCGACGCGCTGCTTCTGCCCGCCCGACAGTTCCGCCGGATAGCGGTCGCGCTTGTCGGCCAACCCGACGAGGTCGAGCAGCGGCTCCACCGCCTTGCGGATCTCCGCTCTGGCCATGCCGGTCAGTTCCAGCGGCAGCGCCACATTGTCGAAGACGGTGCGCGAGGACAGCAGGTTGAAGTGCTGGAAGATCATGCCAATGGAATGGCGGGCCTGCCGCAGTTCCGCCGCGGACAGGGTGGTCATCTCCACCCCGTCGACCATGACGCTGCCCGAAGTCGGGCTTTCCAGCAGGTTGACCGTGCGAAGCAGCGTGGATTTCCCCGCGCCGGACCGGCCGATGATGCCGAAGATCTCGCCGCGGCCGACCGTGATGTCGACATCGGCCAGAGCCTGTACCGAAGCGCCGCCGCCACGTGCGGCGTAAGTCTTGTGAATGTTTGTTAGCGTTATCATCATTTATTCGGCAAAGGGGGACGTCCTGCGTCCCCCCAGCCCCTTCACCAAGTCGGAATGATGGAACCGTTGAAGCGCGTTTCGATAAACTGCCGCACTTCGGGCGAACGATACAGCGCAATGAAGCGCTTGATCGTCGGGTCTTCCATGCGATCCTTGCGGACCGCCCACACCAGGTTCCACTTGGACTGGTCATCCTCCAGCACCAGCGCCTTCTTCGGTTCCAGCCCGGCCAGCACGGCATAGTTGAGGGTGATGACCGACGCATCCACGTCGTCGAGCGAGCGCGGAAGCTGGGCCGCATCCAGTTCCACCAGCTTGATGCCCTTCGGGTTCACGATGTCGGCGATGGTCGTGTTCAGCCCGGCCCCCTCCTTCAGCCCGATCACGCCGGCCCTGGCCAGTAGGAACAAGGCACGGGCACCGTTGGTGGGGTCGTTGGGGATCGACACCGACGCGCCCGGCTTCAGGTCGGCCAGCGCCTTCACCTTGCTGCTGTAGACGCCCATCGGCACCACGACGCTCTTGGCGACGGAGACGATGTCGTAGTTGCGCTGCTTCACCTGATTGTCCAGGAAGGGCTGGTGCTGGAAGTTGTTGGCGTCGATGTCGCCGGCCTGGAGTGCGGCATTGGGCATGTTCCAGTCGGTGAACTCGATCACCTGCGCCTCGATACCCTCCTTGGCGGCCAGCTTGGCGGTGAAGTCCAGGATCTCGCCATAGGGGCCGGCGGAAACGCCGAGCTTCAGCGGAGCGGCGACGGCGGAGGCGGCGGAGGTCAGCAGGCCGGCGGCGACCGCCACCGACATCAGGATGCGTTTCATCGGGACTTTCCTCGGAATCGTTGGATCGGCGGGTCGTCAGCGGCGGCGGGTGTCGGGCAGCCGGCTGTAATGCTGGTGGGCGGCGCGCTGGGCCTGTCCGACATTGCGGAAGACGCGGCGGTCGAGATCGCGGAAAGCCCAATCGGACACGAAGAAGGTGAAGCCGCCGCGTTCGGCGACGACGATGCCGGCGGAGCGGCCCTGGACTTCGATGGCGTAGGCGTTGGCGTGGGACATGGCGAAGGACTCCCCTCGGCGCGGCTGGCCCTCGGCATGGCGGGGCGGCGGCGCAACGATGTTCGGCTCTGGCGTTCGGGACTGGCGGATGTGCGGGATGGGCGCTGTGTTGTTGTGCCGCAGGTCAGCGGCAACACAGGCCCGAACGCATCATGCAGGCCGGGGGCGCGGTCCGAAGCACGGATGGGGGAGCGGAAACTCGCGAGGTCATTCCGGTCTCTCCTTCTTGAAGAGGTCCACGACCGGTATCGTGGCGCTTTAGCGTTTGGTGACGCGGCGCAAGCTGCAGAAGTCAAATTGCCGCGGGATGCCCGGTGGGGCGTCCATGGGTTTTTTATCTACTCTTTCGATGGGGTTTGGTCAAACTCATTTTTCGGTTTTGTGTGAAATTCCGTATTGGGCAAAATTCTTGCGTAAAATCTCGCAGGCGCGACAGCGACAGGTGACGGGCGCGTGGAATGTGCTATCTATCGCGTCGATGGTTCATCCGGGGCATGCACATCGCCCCGGCGAGCGATGCGAGGAGAGTGTTTTGTCCGCCGATCCCAGCGCCCAAGGGGTGACTGCCGCCGCGATGACGGCCACACCGGTTGACGACCAGCTGGTGCTGGCCCTGCCCAAGGGCCGCATCCTGAAGGAGCTGCGCCCGCTGCTGTCCCATGCCGGCATCCATCCGGAGCCGGCCTTCGACGACGACAAGAGCCGGCTTCTGCGCTTCGCCACCAATGTGCCGAACCTCAGCATCATCCGTGTCCGCTCCTTCGACGTGGCGACCTTCGTCGCCTTCGGCGCCGCCCATCTGGGCGTGGCGGGCAACGACGTGCTGATGGAATTCGACTATCCGGAAATCTACGCCCCGCTCGACCTCGGCATCGGCGCCTGCCGGCTGTCGGTCGCCGAACCGGTGGAGATGATGGAGGGCGACGATCCGTCGCGCTGGAGCCACGTCCGCGTCGCCACCAAATACCCGGAAGTGACCAAGCGCCACTTCGCCGCCCGCGGCGTCCAGGCCGAATGCGTCAAGCTGAACGGCGCGATGGAGCTGGCGCCGACGCTGGGCCTGTGCCGCCGCATCGTCGACCTGGTCTCCACCGGCTCGACGCTGAAGGCCAACGGGCTGGTGGAGGTGGAGCATATCGCCGACGTCACCTCGCGCCTGATCGTCAACCGCGCCGCCTTCAAGACGCGGACGGCCGAGATTTCTCAGTGGATCGACAAGTTCCGGGAGGCGGTGAATGCCCGTCAGGCTTGATATTCGCGACGCGGACTTCGCCGCCGGGTTCGAGGCGCTGCTGCACGCCAAGCGTGAGGCCAGCGAGGATGTCCAGACGCTGGTCGCCGGGGTGATCGAGCAGGTGCGCACGCGCGGCGACGCCGCCCTGATCGACTACACCGCCCGCTGGGACCGTCAGACCCTGACGCCCGAGACCCTGCGCATCGGCCGGGACGAGATCGACGCCGCCACGGCGAAATGCTCGGCCGAGACGCTGGAGGCGCTGGACCTCGCCGCCGCGCGGATCGAGGAGTTCCACCGCCGCCAGATTCCGGAGGTCACCGACTACCGCGACGCCGCCGGGGTGCGGCTGGGCGCGCGCTGGACGCCGGTCGGCGCCGTCGGTCTCTATGTGCCGGGCGGCACCGCCTCCTACCCGTCGTCGGTGCTGATGAACGCCCTGCCGGCCAAGGTCGCCGGGGTGGAGCGCGTCGTCATGGTGGTGCCGACGCCGGACGGGGCGATCAACCCGCTGGTGCTGGCCGCCGCCAAGCGCTGCGGCGTCGACGAGATCTACCGCATCGGCGGCGCCCAGGCGGTCGCGGCGCTGGCCCACGGCACGGCGACGATCCGGCCGGTCGACAAGATCGTCGGCCCCGGCAACGCCTTCGTCGCCGCCGCCAAGCGGCAGGTCTACGGCCTCGTCGGCATCGACAGCATCGCCGGCCCGTCGGAGATCCTGGTGGTCGCCGATGGCAGGAACGATCCGGCCTGGATCGCCATGGACCTGCTGTCGCAGGCGGAGCACGACACCTCGGCCCAATCGATCCTGATCACCGACGATGCCGCCTTCGCCGACGCGGTCGCCGCGGCGGTGGAGAAGCATCTGGAAACGCTGCCGCGCACGGGAATCGCCGGTGAAAGCTGGCGCGAGCATGGCGCCATCGTGCTGGTCGGCGACCTGATGGCCGACGCCCCCGCCCTGGTCGACCGGCTGGCGCCGGAGCATCTGGAGCTGGCGGTGGAGGATCCCGACGCGCTGGCGGCGAAGATCAGCAATGCCGGCGCCATCTTCCTCGGCCGCTACACGCCGGAGGCCATCGGCGATTACGTCGCAGGTCCCAACCATGTGCTGCCGACGGCACGCAGCGCCCGCTTCTCCTCCGGCCTCAATGTGCTGGACTTCATGAAGCGGACGACCTTCGTCGCTTGCGACGCCGACAGCCTGCGGGCCATCGGTCCGGCGGCGGTGACGCTGGCGATGGCCGAAGGGCTGGAGGCGCATGCGCGCTCCGTCGCGCAGCGGCTGCCGGGCTACAAAGACTAACGACAGCGGGGGAGGCGGGGCGTGACGACGGCGAAGAGCAAGCGGCGCATCACCCATGTGACGCTCGACGAGCGGAGTGTCGTCCGCCACAAGCCGGAGGTCGAGCATGAGCGCGCCGTCGCCATCTTCGACCTGCTGGAGGACAACGAGTTCTGCCCCTGCGACTTCGCGGAGGACGGGCCGTACCACCTGCACCTGTCGATCGAGGACAACCGGCTGGTCTTCGACATCCGGCGCGAGGACGACAGCGTGCTCGACCGGCTGATGCTGCCGATCACCGGCTTCCGCTCGATCGTGCGGGACTATTTCCTGATCTGCGAGAGCTATTACGCCGCCATCAAGCGGTCGACGCCCTCGCAGATCGAGGCCATCGACATGGGCCGCCGTGGCCTGCACAACGAGGGGTCCGAGATGCTGCGCGAACGTCTGGCCGGCAAGGTGGAGATGGACCTGCAGACCGCGCGCCGGCTGTTCACGCTGATCTGCGTTCTGCACATTCGCGGCTGACGGGCACGGGCGGCGCATGGCCATGGCGGCGACCCCGGTCCTCACATCCCTGCCGGTCACGAGCGTATTGTTCGCCTGTACCTACAACATGATCCGTTCGCCGATGGCGGCGGCGATGATGCGCCATTACCACGGCACCCGCGTCTATGTGGATTCGGTCGGCGTCCGCGAGGGCGACGAGGTCGATCCCTTCGCCGTCGCGGTGATGGAGGAGATCGGCATCGACCTGTCCAAGCACCGCTGCCGCACCTTCGAGGATCTGGAAGACACCAATTTCGACCTGATCGTCTCGCTGTCGCCCGAGGCGCAGCACCGCGCCATCGAGATGACGCGCACCATGGCCTGCGACGTGGAGTTCTGGAACACCTTCGACCCCACCCTGGTCGACGGCACCCGCGACGCCATGCTGGAAGCCTACCGGCAGGTCCGCGACGGCCTGCTGGACAAAGTTAAACAGCGCTTCCCCCTGACCCGCGGGCCGACGGTTTAGAGTTGATCTGATGCTTATTGAAGCATCAGATCAACTCCAGCCGTTTGATTTTCCGTGCGATTCACGTTTCAAACGAGTCCGTCTGAAACGATCGCACTTTAGCGGCAGGTCCCCACCGGCCGCGTTCGCGTCTTCTGCCGCAGGCCGCCACACGGCATGGTCGGTAATAATTTTGGCATTCTGCAACTTATTGCGCTGGGGGCAGTTCACATTGCATCCCCGCCAATGTTATTGAGCTGTGTCATCGCAACGCGCCGCGTGCCGCCTTAGGGTCGGGAGCGTCGACGAATTTTCGCGCGGAGAGCCGTCCATCCATGCCCGCCGGTCTGATGCCCCGCCTTCTCCGCGTCTTCAGCCCGCGCAGCCTGCGCGCGCGCCTGATGGGCGTGGTGCTGGCCTCGCTGGCGCTGCCGCTGGTTGGCGCGCTCTATCTCGCCGACCAGCAGCTCGACGACCATATCGGCGCCGCGCGCGAACTGGCCCTGCATCTGGCCGACGACGGGGTGCAGCGCCAGCATGACCTGATCGGCGAGGCGCGCAACCTGCTGGGCGTGCTGTCGCTGGTGCCGGCAATCCGCAACGCCACGCCGACCGACACCGGCGGCTGCGTCGCCACCCTGGCACCGATGCCGCGCCAGCACCGCTGGACCACCGGCGTCTGGCTGACCGATGCCGACGGCAACATCATCTGCGACACCACCGGTCCGGGCGCCGGCATCTCGCTGCGCGAACGCGAATATTTCCAGCGCGTCCTCGACACCAAAAGCTGGGTGGTCAGTGATTTCATCATCGGCAAGCGCTCGCTGAAGCCGCTGATCATCGTCGCCAGCCCGATCATCGAGAATGGCCGGATCGTCCGCGTGATGGGCGTCGCCGTCGACCTGACCTGGCTGACCGATCTGGTGAAGGTGCTGAAGCAGCCCGACGCCCGCGTGATGGTGCTGGACCGCAACGGCGTGATCGTCGCCCGCCAGCCCGATCCGGAAGGCTGGCTGAACCGCAATGTCGGCCAGATGCGCCATGTCCAGCAGATGCTGAAGGAACGGGACGGCTTCCTGGATTCAGAAAGCGCCGACGGGCGCGACCGGCTGTGGGCCTTCCGCCATTCCGACGAAACCGACACGATCTTCGCCGTCGGCATGCCGACCAGCCCGATCATCGCGGAGGCGCGGCGCGACCTGTGGCAGAGCCTGGGGCTGCTGGGCATCGCCGCGCTGGTCAGCGTCACCGCGCTGTGGGTCCTGCTGCGCGCCTCCGTCCTGCGCTGGGTGTGGGAATTGGGCAGCGCGGCCACCCGCATCGGCGACGGCGGCGGCGGCACCGTGATCGAAGCGGAGCGGGCGCCGCATGAATTCCGCGTCGTCTCCCACGCCTTCAACAACATGTCGCGCCGCCTGAAGCAGCGCGAGCAGGAGCTGCGCTCCGCCATGGAGGAGGCGCGGGCCGGCAGCCGCGCCAAGGAGGAATTCCTCGCCACCATGAGCCACGAGATCCGCACGCCGATGAACGGCGTGATCGGATTCGCGGAGATGCTGCTGGAAACCCCGCTGACGGCCGAACAGCGGCGCTACGCCTCGCAGGTGCGCGATGCAGGACGGTCGCTGCTGACCGTCATCAACGACGTGCTCGACCTGTCGAAGCTGGAGGCGGGGCGGCTCGATCTGGTCAGCGTGCCCTTCCGTCTGGACGATCTGGCCGACCGCTGCGTCGCCATCGTCCGCCTGGCCGCCGAACAGAAGGGGCTGGAGCTGCAGACCAGCATTTCCGCCACCGCCCGCGGCTTCGTCATGGGCGACCCCGACCGGCTGCGCCAGATCCTGCTGAACCTGCTGAGCAACGCGGTGAAGTTCACCGACCGCGGCTCGGTCCGGCTGACGGTCAAGGCGATCGACGATGACGGCAGCCGGGGGGGCGGCATTCCGGGCGGCAAGCCCGGCGGCGGCCGCATCTGCACCTTTACCGTCACCGACACCGGGATCGGCATCGCGCCCGAACGGCAGCGCGACCTGTTCCAGCGCTTCACCCAGTTGGAACGCGGGCGCGGCGGCACCGGGCTGGGGCTGGCCATCTGCCGCCGGCTGGTGGAGCTGATGGGCGGCGAGATCGGCATGGAAAGCCGGCCCGACAGCGGCAGCACCTTCTGGTTCTCGCTGCCGCTGCTGCCCGCCGGCAGCGCCGCGGTCCAGCACGATGGCGCCCCCCTTGCCGAAAGCGAGCCCGGCAGCCCCGGCGCCCGCATCCTGCTGGCCGAGGATCTGGCGATGAACCGCGATCTGGCGGTGACCATGCTGACCAAGGCCGGCCACCATGTCGATGCCGTGGAAGACGGCGCCGCCGCGGTCGCCGCGGTGCAGGAACAGACCTACGACCTCGTGCTGATGGACGTGCAGATGCCGGTGATGGACGGGCTGGAGGCCACCCGCCGCATCCGTGCCCTGCCCGGACCGGTCGGCCGCATCCCGATCCTGGCCCTGTCGGCCGGCGTCCTGCAGGTGGAGGTCGAACGCTGCCTGCAGGCGGGCATGAACGCCCATCTGGCCAAGCCGCTTGAGAAAACCAAGCTGCTGGCCGCGATCGGCCGCTGGGTTCGCGTCGGGCACACGGACAATGGACCGACTGACAGCGGACCGGCTGACAGCGGACCGCCCGACGATGGACAGGATGAGCCTCCGCGTCCGCAGTTGATCGCGCACAGCTGACGAGTCGGTGTTATAGTGGCTGCACCCCTCCCGGCAGGCTCGGCCGGTCTGCAGCGAAGTGTGTGTCATGAAGGTTGCGCAGCCCCCTCTCGCCCCCGTTCCGGAGCGCAAGCCCGATATTCCCCCGTCGCTGGCCGATGGCGCCGGCGGCGAGTCGTCCTTCCGTGACGCGCTGGTCCAGACCAATCGGCCCGGCACCGAGGCCGCCCCCGTCGGCCGTCCCGCCAACGGCAGGCTCCAGGGCGGCCAGAAGGCACCGCCCCTGCCGGCCGCCAAGCCGCCGGCCCCGATCCTGCTGACCGACGGCACCCAGGTCCCCTTTCCGTCGGCCAAGCCGGTCACTCCGATCCGCTTGACCGACGGTACGGTCGTGCCGCTCCCCGCCGTCAAACCGCCCGCCCTCAAACCGCCCACCGTCAATTCGGAGACGCCGGTCCTGCTGGCGGACTCCGCGTCGGCGGACGGCGGGGCCGCGGCGCCACGCGCGCCCCTGCCCGGACTGAAGCCGGCGGCGCCGGTGGTGGGGCCGGCGGTGGCTCAAGGCCTGACCCCAAGCTCGAAGAAGGTGGCGGAGACGGTGAAGGCGGTGAACTCCGACGATCCGACCGCCACGCGGGTGCTGGTCGCCTCGCAGCAGGTCGCCGGCCTGTCGGGCCACAGCTTCACCGCGATCCTGGCCCAGGCCACCCAGGAAAGCGGGCTGGACCCCGGCGCCAGGAACAGCCGCAGCTCCGCCGCCGGCCCGTTCCAGTTCCTCGAATCGACATGGCTTGACCTGTTCCGCCGCCATGGCGCCGCCTATGGCCAGGGCGAGCTGGCCTCGCACATCCAGGTCCGCAACGGCGTGTCCAGCGTCAAGGATCCGGCGATCCGCCGCCAGATCCTGGAGCTGCGCCACGATGTCGACCTGTCGGCCGGCATGGCCGCCCGCTATCTGGCCGAGGGACGTGAGGCGCTGGAGAAGCGGCTGGGCCGCCCGGCCAGCGAATCGGAGAGCCGCATGGCCTATGTTCTGGGCTCCGGCGGGGCGGCGAAGCTGATTCGCGCCGCCGAATCGAGCCCCGGCGCCGTCGCAGCCGACCTGTTGCCCAGCGCGGCGAAGGCGAATCACAACCTGTTCCACGACCGCTCCACCGGCCGCGCGCTCACTGCGGCCGAAACGGTGGGCCGCCTGACCCGCCGCATGGAGATCGACCAGCGCGAGATGTTCGCGGCGATCGGCAAGGCGCTGGAACAGCCGCGCCGCCTGGAAGAAGGCGGCGCATCGCCGCTCAACCCCTATCAGGCGGTCTGACGCGGCAGCGGTTACAGGGTATTTTCGCCACACAACGCGGGGCTGCCCCGCGCCGATGGCTGCGGCCGAACGCATCGGCGGTGGGAATCCCCCTTGACCCGGCGGCCTTGGAAGGTCAGTTATTGCCGCGAAACTATTAGGACGGACATAAGGGCCTATGGCAAAGGAAGATCTGATCGAGTTTTCCGGGACCGTCGTCGAATTGCTTCCGAACGCGATGTTCCGGGTGAAGCTCGACAACGATCACGAGGTTCTGGCGCACACCTCCGGCAAGATGCGTAAGAACCGGATTCGCGTCCTGGCGGGCGACCGCGTCAATGTGGAAATGACGCCGTACGACCTGACCAAGGGCCGCATCACCTTCCGGTTCAAGTAGCATCCTTGCTGCATCGCGGTTCCCCGTGACGATCCCGTCCAAGGCGCCCCGGCTGGTGCTGGCTTCGGCCTCGCCCCGCCGGCTCGACCTGTTGCGCCAGATCGGCATCGTGCCCGACGCGGTCGACCCCGCCGATCTCGACGAAACGCCGCTGCGCGACGAACTCCCGCCCCAGCACGCCTTGCGTCTGGCGGCGGAGAAGGCGTCGTGCGTCGCCGCGCGCCATCCCGATTCGTGGATTCTCGCCGCCGACACCGTAGTCGCCTGCGGCCGCCGCATCCTGCCCAAGGCCGAACGGGAGGAGGAGGCGCGACGCTGCCTGTCCCTGCTGTCAGGCCGGCGGCACCGGGTGATCGGTGGCATCGTCCTGCTGATTCCAGGGACGGAAGGCCACCGCCGAATCGACCGGCTGGTCCGCACCGACGTCACCTTCAAGGTGCTCGACCGGGCGGAAACCGACGCCTACATCGCGTCCGGAGAATGGAAGGGCAAGGCCGGCGGCTATGCCATCCAGGGCCGGGCGGGGGCGCTGGTGCGCTGGATCGGCGGCTCCTACAGCAATGTCGTCGGGCTGTCCCTGCACGAGGTCGCCGGCATGCTGCATGGCGCCGGCTTCCCGCTTCCTCCCCCGACACCTCCCGAACAATGAGCAGGCTTGAGCTGCTGGTCGACCGCGACGGCCCGCTGACGCGGGCGGCGGTGCTGGCCGACGGCCGCCTGACCGACCTGCACATCGACCATGCCGACCGCCCGTCACTGCTGGGCACCATCATCCTGGGCCGGGTGGAGCGTATCGCCACCGGCCTGAACGGAGCCTTCGTCGATCTCGGGAATGGCCTGTCCGGCCTGCTGCCGGCCGCCGACGTGCGCCGTCCCGTCCTCGACGACGATTCCCCGCAGTCCCGCACCCATCGCCCCGGCGCAAAGCCGGCGCCCATTGGCGCGCTGCTGCGCACCGGCCAGCCGGTGCTGGTGCAGGTGAAGGCCGACGCCGTCGGGGCCAAGGGTCCGTCGCTGACGATGGACATCACCCTGCCCGGCCGTTTCCTGGTGCACGCGCCGCTCGGCCGCGACATCGCGGTGTCGAAGCGCCTCGGCACCGGCCCGGAGCGCGCAGCGCTGGCCCGCCGCATCGAACAGCTCGCCACCGGCGCCGGCTGGATCGTGCGGGCCGGTGCAGCCCAGGTCTCCGACGATCTTCTGGCCGCCGAATCGGAAGCGCTGCACCTGCAATGGCGCGCCATCCGCGACGATGCCCGCGCCGGCTCCGCCCCGCGCCTGCTGCATCCCGGCCCCGACGCCCCCACCCGCGCCCTGATCGAGCAGGGAGCAGCCGCCCCCGCCGCCATCCTGGTCGACGACCCGCCCCCGGCCGGCGGGATCAGAATGGGCGACGGGCCGCTGCTGTCGGCCTTGCGCGACTGGTGCGACCGCCACGCCCCCGACCTGCTGCCGCGTCTGAGCCCTCATACAGACGGCCAGCGCCTGTTCGACCTGCGCGACCTCGACACTGCGATTGCGGAGCTTCTGGATGTCCGGGTGCCGCTGCCGCTCGGCGGTTCGCTGGTGATCGAGCGGACGGAGGCGCTGACGGTGGTCGACGTCAATGCCGGGGAGCGCGGCAACCCGCTGGACGTCAACCTCGACGCCGCGGCGGAGATCGCCCGCCAGCTTCGCCTGCGCAATGTCGGCGGCATCGTGGTGGTGGATTTCGTCAACATGCGCAGCCGCGGCGATGCCGAGCGTGTGTTGGCCGCCCTGTCGCAGGCGGTGGAAAGCGACCCGGTGCAGACCCAAGTTTACGGCATGTCCAAACTGGGCTTGGTCGAACTGACCCGCGCCCGCCGCGGCACGCCGCTGGCAGCCCTGCTGCGGCCCTGACCGCGTATCGTCAGTTACGGAGGCCTTCCCTTGTCCGATCCCCAAACCCTTGGCGCCAAGACAGGCACCAATTGCCCGATCTGCGGCCGCCCGACCGAACCGGCCACCCGCCCCTTCTGTTCCAAGCGCTGCGCCGACGTGGATCTGTCGCGCTGGCTGGGCGGCGTCTACCGCATCGAGAGCCCGGAAACCCCTGCCGCGCCCGGCGGATCCGACCCGGATGAGGAGCTGTGAGACGGGTCTGAATTTTTTTGAATTTTCCTCTGGACAGCCCGTCCGAACCCCTCTAAAAAGCGCCCCACACGACGCGCCGCACCGACCGAAACGGTCACCCACCAAGCGGCGCCGAGATGCCCAGGTAGCTCAGTTGGTAGAGCAGGGGACTGAAAATCCCCGTGTCGGCGGTTCGACTCCGTCCCTGGGCACCATTTTCCTCTTGTAGATCAAGGGGTTAATGGTGAGATAGGTAAATCCAACTTACCTAACACTGACCTAGCACAGTCGTAGAGGACAATTTTCCTCTCCTGCTAAGCCACTGATTTTCCTCGATCTTCTTTCCCCTGTTTTCGCTGTGCTAGCACAATCGCAGCACAGTCTCGACAGCAGTGTGAACCCCTGTGGGCGACGATTTCCGCGCCCGAATCACCCCCCGAAAATCGCCCCTGTCGACTGTGCTAAATTCGCCCACAAGCGACAGTGACGACGCTATAATACAACCTATGGGTTGATGTCGTCAGGAGAGGGCAATGTCAGAGCCGTTCCAACTTTTCCAGCGCACCGGCAGCAGCAAGTGGTGGGTTCGGTTCTCGATCCGCGGCCAGGGCCAGATAAGGAAATCACTCGACACCACGGACGAAGCCGAGGCGAATCAGCGGGCACGTAAGGTCTACTATGAAGCCCTTTACCGCACCGAGAACGGCCTGAACGCCACGGCGAAGACCTTCGGCGACATGGCCGAGGAGTTCATCGCCAAGATCGAGCGTGAGGTTGAGCGCGGCGAACGTAAGAAGGAACAGGGGGAGAAGTTTCCCGGCATCGTCCGGCGCTACATGGTGGGCTATTTCGGCGACCGGGCGATGGACAGCATCACCGACCGCGACATCGACGCCTATGTGGAGTGGCGCAAGGATTACTGGAGCAAGGGACCGGGCCGGGATATCGCGTTCATCACCTACGAGCGCGCTGGCCGCCAAATCCGCCGCCCCATCACCAAGCGCGATCCCCCTACCCTATCCCGCCAGCGTAACGAGGCGGTGCTCCTCCGCATGCTTCTCCGATTCGCTGCCAAGCAGGGTTACATCAAGCAGGCGGCCATCCCCGAGGTCGAGGTGGTGAAAGCACCGGACGTGCCCCGCCCCAGCTTCAGCGCCGATGAGTTCGGTCGGTTGGTCGAAACCTCAATGGCCCGTATGAGCGATCCGAAGCTCAATGAGCACGTTCGACGGGATCGGGCTATCCTGCACGCCTACATGATGATCGCCGCATTCACCGGCTGCCGCCCGACGGAATTGAAGGGGATGAACTGGGGGGATGTGCTGGGCTACCGGGAGGGGCGCAACAAGCCACTGCGTGACCGCGACATCCGCCTTCGCGTACGCGGAAAGGGCAAGGCCCGCACCTTCGTTCCCCAGGAAGCCGCCCTGCCCTGGTTCGACACCTTGTGGATGCTCTGGGTTCGAGCAATGAAGCGCGATCCGCTCGACGCTGAGCCGGTCTTCGCCACGACGGCCGGGAATCGGCTCGACAGCGTGAAGAAGAGCCTCGCCGAACTGCTGAAGGCATGCGACCTGCTGACCGACCATCGCGGTGTCCGTCGCACGTCCTATTCGTTCCGCCACTTCTACATCAGCCAGCAGCTCATTGCCGGCGTGGACATCTTCATCCTGGCTCGCAACACCGGCACGAGCAGCGACATGATCCATCGCTTCTACGCCGACGTGAAGCTGGAACTGATGAAGGACCACCTGCGGCCCGAGTGGAACCTCATGGTTTCCGTTTGAGACATCGTGTGTTGCCGAATAGCTCCTAGCCTGCGGTTAAAAGGCGGTTTCCTGTGCCTTTGGCAGAGAGAAGCTGGCATGGAACCGACAGTTGTGGATCTGGTGGCGAGGGTCATCGACCGGATCGACGATCGGCATCCTGGCCCCGGGCGTTCGCCAACGCCCACTGCGGGGGCCATGGAAACGCTTCGCCTCTTCCTGCGTAGAGGCGTCCAATGGCGCGAACTTCACGCGGTGGACGGCGCCTCGGCCCTTGGCGACCCCCAGCCCGTAGCGCAGACGGCTACTTGATGCTTGATACCGAACTTGCCATAGCAAACGCTCGAAGCTCTAGCAGGGACCACTCCCCTTCGACAGATTTTCTGCGGCGGGTATCAGTTCAAAGTTGTGAACGAACGCGCTCATACGGACCGGAAGACCAAGCTCAAAGAAGCATTTTACAGGAATTTTATGGTCCAGATGGAAGTCTTTTCCTCGGATGCCGTTGGGATCTATAGTAGACTTGTTAGCGCGATAAGCCTTGTTCATATAGGAATCTGCACGTTTCCTGTAGTCAGCGTAATTTTCACGCGAATAATAGCCCATTCTAGTGTCTCGGGCCGCTTGAGCATGCCGTACACCAAATCCTGCCCCCACAATACTGCCGAGTGCAGTGCCAAATTCGATGCCGAGCTCCCTTGCTGAAGGGCTCATGGCTCGTTCGAAAAACGCACCGTGTAAGATATCGATGTTACGGTCAACCACATCCAATGCGATTTCGTAGCAGGTCGCCCCCGCAAGCACCCCCGCTATCGGTCCCGCCATGACGGCAGCCGGTGCTGAGCAAACGGCGACACTTACCCCGACAACACTGCCGAAAACGATTGTGCTAAAAATGGCGTCTTTTGCGTCGTCTGCTCTTGTAAGGGCAGCAATCACAACATTGTGACCGTCGACTAATCCTGCCTTCGCTTTATTCCACAGGGCAGCAGCTACCTCCGGCGATTCAATCCAATACGTGTAAATTGCCTGGCTATAGATCTTCGATTCTTGGTCGAGGTATGTTGCGTATGGACCGGCACGTTGCTTTACTGAATTTGCAGTAATAGCGAGAGAATTAGCAACCTCTTTAATACTTGGAGTAATGTATGCCTGATCGATAGAGCGAGCCGTAGCAACCACCTCATCAGTGGCAGGCTTTATCCTGGAGCCATACAGGTCATTTGTTTTGGCGACAAGTTCATCTGTATATGGTTTTACCGATTCATCCATATATCTCTCAGCGCTTTGTTTGGCAGAGTCGATCTCTGGCTTGATGTGTTCTGCATAGGCTTCCGATGTACTCCGCAGTGCGGCATCGGCCGTTTCAGACAGGGTGTCAAGCCACCCCCCGGCAATCACCGTAGACGGTATGAAGGCACAAAGGCCCAGTGCCGAGATTGCCGAGAGACGCTTTGCCATCCGATCCCCCATCGGCTCACAAGACCTCCAATTGTACTCCGAGGCCTATGTTCAGCGTTTACGAGCGATGTGGTTACCCCATGGTTGATCAGAGTGCGTCGGATGTCCATTGCAGCACTTGACGCAATCCACCTCGCGCTGTTCACCGTGGCGGCCATCTTGATTATCGCTAACCGCATCATTGCATTCTGAAAATCGCCCCTAAATGGTGCATCCACCAAGTTGTTTAGACATGCGGGAGCGCGGCGATACCCAGTCGGCTCGGTGCGCGATGGCGCCGGCGCCTGCCCCAGACGAAGGGGTGCTTGTGCACATTCCAATAGGCGGTGGCCCGTTCCACCGCAGCCTCGATCTCGGCCCAGGCATCGAACCGGCGCCCTTTCAGCGCCAGTGAGCGCAGCACTTTCCACCAGGGCTCGATGAGGTTCAGGT
>NZ_LGQU01000074.1:0-30814 GCF_003115935.1 Azospirillum sp. TSH20 | reverse complement strand
TCGGCGGGGCTGCCGGCGCCTTCCCGCCGATGATCGGCTGGGCCGCGGTGACCGGGACGGTCGATCTGCCGTCCGTCCTGCTGTTCCTGCTGATCTTCCTGTGGACTCCGCCGCATTTCTGGGCGCTGGCCCTGTTCCGCAACGGCGACTACACCCGCGCCGGCGTGCCGATGATGCCGGTGGTGGCGGGAGAGGCGGCGACCAAGCGCCAGATGCTGCTCTACACGCTGATCCTGCTGCCGGTGGCCGCGGCGCCGTACTTCGCCGGCATCGCCGGTCCGGTCTATCTGGCGGTGTCCGCCATCCTGGGCCTGATGTTCGTCGGCTGCGCCGTCCGCGTCCTGCGGGCAAGCAACGACAAGCCGGCCAAGAAGATGTTCGGTTTCTCGATCCTGTACCTGTTCCTGCTGTTCGCCGTGATGATGGGCGAGCGGATGATCCTCGGAGGGTGGGCATGACGGTAATGGAACGCGATGACCTGACCGAAACCCGCACTTCGGTCGAAGAGCAGAGGCGGCAGGAGGCCGACCTGCGGGCCAGGAAGCTGCGTGGCCGCAATCTGGCGGTTCTGGCCGCGCTGCTGGCGCTGGTCGCCCTGTTCTACGCCATCACGGTCGTGCGGATGAGCGGGGCGCACTGATGGCCGGGCGCGACGACAGGCTGCGCCGCCGCAACCGCCTCATCCTCGGCAGCCTGTTCGGGCTGGTGGTGGGGATGATCGGGCTGACCTATGCGTCGGTCCCGCTCTACTCCCTGTTCTGTTCCGTCACCGGTTTCGGTGGCACGACCCAGCGGGCGGAGCAGGCCGCGGCGCGCGTCCTCGACCGCAAGGTGACCATCCGATTCAACGCCGACACCAACTCCGCCCTTCCCTGGTCCTTCAAGCCGGAGCAGAAGGAACTGGTGCTGAAGCTGGGCGAAACCGGGTTGGCCGCCTATCGCGCCGAGAACCGGGCGGCAAAGCCCACCGTCGGCACCGCCGTCTACAACGTCACGCCCGAAAAGGCGGGCGCCTATTTCAACAAAATCCAATGCTTCTGCTTTGACGAGCAGATCCTGGAGCCCGGCCAAGTCGTTGACATGCCGGTGACTTTCTTCGTCGACCCGTCGATGGCCGACGATCCGAACATGGACGACGTGACCACCATCACGCTGTCCTACACCTTCTTCCGCGCCAAGGACAGCGAGGCCAAGCTTGCGCAGCACACGGCCACCGCCACGTCCGAGGCTTCGGGGGCAAGCAAACAAAAGGCGGAGCCGGGGGCGACCGCCACAAACTAAACAATATGGGGTAGTGAGACGATGGCCGACATCACCCACGGGCAAATGCCGCACGCCGAACCATCAGCCCATGAACCGGGCGCCGGCATCCCGCATCCCTACCATCTGCTGAAGCCCAGCCCCTGGCCGCTGATCGGCGCCTTTTCCGGCGGGCTTCTGGCGACCGGGCTGGTCATCTTCATGCATGGCGGCGGCAAGTTCCTGCTGGTGCTGGGCGTGCTGGCCATTCTGGTGACGATGTTCGGCTGGTGGCGCTCCGTCATCCGGGAATCGGTGGTCGAGCGTGCGCACACGCCGGTGGTGAAGATCGGCCTGCGCTATGGCATGGCGCTGTTCATCGCGTCGGAGGTGATGTTCTTCGCCGCCTTCTTCTGGGCCTTCTTCCATGCGGCGCTGGAGCCCAAGGTTTCGCCGATCAATCCCGACGCCATCTGGCCGCCGCCGAACGTGCATGTCATCGACCCGTTCGACATGCCGCTGATGATGACGCTGACGCTGCTGCTGTCGGGCGTGACCGTCACCTGGGCACACCATGCGATTCTGGAGGGGCAGAACCGGACGGCCGCCAAGGCGCTGGGACTGACCGTTCTGCTGGGCGCGCTGTTCACCTTCTTCCAGGGCTATGAGTACGTTCACGCCGCCTTCAAGTTCACCGACGGCATCTTCCCGTCGACCTTCTACATGGCGACCGGCTTCCACGGCTTCCATGTGCTGGTCGGCACCATCTTCCTGGCGGTCTGCTGGGTGCGCACGGTGAAAGGGCATTTCACGCCGGAAAGCCATTTCGGTTTCGAGGCGGCGGCCTGGTACTGGCACTTCGTCGACGTCGTCTGGCTGTTCCTGTTCGTGTCGGTCTATTGGTGGGGTGGTCATGGCGGTGTGATCGCCGCCCACTGACGCCACCGGTGCCGAGCCGTTCCGGCGGCCCATATGTCTGCCGGAACGGTCCGAGCGGGAGGTCATTGCGTGATCGATCTGTACCCCAGAGTTTCCCCGTTATCGGCGGGCTTGCGCAGCGTGTGCCCGCGCTGCGGCAAGGGGCGGCTGTTCGACGGCTATCTGACGGTGGCGGAGCGCTGCAATGTCTGCGACCTGGATTTCTCCCAGGTCGACAGTGGTGACGGGCCGGCGGTCTTCCTGATCTTCATCCTGGGTTTCCTGGTTGTGCCGGTGGCGCTGTGGGTGTCGATGACGGTGGACTGGCCGCTGTGGCTGCATGCCATCGTCTGGAGCATCGTCGTGCTCGCCCTGACCCTGGGCATGCTGCGGCCGGCCAAGGCCTATGTCGTCGCCTTGCAGTACCGCTATCGCCGCAGCGAAGTGGAGAAGGGGTCTTGAGCACCACTGCCGTCGAGACGGGGGAGCGGCGCCGCTTCCGCCCGTCGCTGGGGGCGACGCTGGTCACCCTCGCCGGGCTGGCAGTGACCATCGGGCTCGGCACATGGCAGTTGGAGCGGCTGCAGTGGAAGCAGGACCTGATCGCGCGGATCGATCGGCAGATGGCCGAACCGGCGGTGCCTCTCCCCACCCGCATCGACGATCCGACAGTGTGGGAGTTCCGCCCGGTGACGCTGGACGGACGCTTCCTGAACGACAAGGAAATGCTGCTGATCGCCCGCCCGCACCAGGGACAGGTGGGCTACGAGGTTCTGACGCCATTCCAGCGGGCGGACGGGGCCGGCATCGTGCTGGTCAACCGCGGCTTCGTGCCGATGGACCGCCGTGATCCAACGACCCGCACCGCTGCGCGGGTCGAGGGGGAGGTGAGCATTAAGGGCATCGTCCGCGTGCCGCAGCCTGCCGGCTTCTTCCAGCCCGGCAACGGCTCACCGGCGCCGGGTTCTGCCTGGATGCGCGCCGATCCGTCGGCGATGGCGGCGGCGCTGTCGCTGGGCGAGGTGGCTCCTGTGGTGGTGGAGATGCTGCCGGGGCAGGGGGCCGGGTTGCCCGGTGCGCCGGCCGGGACGCTGGCGGGAATTGCGCCGCGGGTGGAGTTGCCGAACAACCACCTGCAGTATGCCTTGACCTGGTATGGGCTTGCGGTGACGCTCGCCGGGATCTACGTGCTGTCACAGCGCAAGCGCGCCGACACCGGAACCGACGGACGACCCGATGACCGCATATCAGGAGCTTGAACGCCGCCACGCCCGCATCGCCGCCATCGGCGACGCGCTGGGCATCCTCGGCTGGGACACCCAGACGATCATGCCAGAGGGTGCCAACGACGGCCGGGCGGAGCAGACCGCGACCCTGTCGGTGATTGCGCACGAGTTGGCGACCGACCCGCGCATGGCCGACCTGCTGGCCGAGGCGGAGAGCGACGACAGCCTCGACGCCTGGCAGCGCGCCAACCTGCGCGAGATGCGCCGGAATCACGTCCACGCCACCGCCATCCCCGCCGACCTGGTGGAGGCGACCAGCAAGGCCGTCTCCGTTTGCGAGATGACATGGCGTGCGGCGCGGGCGGAGAGCGACTTCGCCAAGCTGCTGCCCTCCCTGACCGAGGTGCTGGCCCGCGTGCGAGAAGGAGCGGAAGCGCTGGGCGCCGTGATGGGGATCAGCGCCTATGACGCGCTGCTCGACAGCCACGATCCGGGGGCGCGGGCAGAGCGCATCGACGCACTGTTCGCCGATTTGTCAGGCTTCCTGCCCGACCTGATCGGCCGCGTGCTCGACAAGCAGGCAGCGGCACCGGCAATCGTCGAGCCGCAGGGGCCGTTTCCCGTCGATAAGCAGCGTGAGCTTGGCGTCCGCATGATGGAGCGGCTGGGCTTCGATTTTAGCCGCGGCCGGCTGGATGTGTCGCTGCATCCCTTCTGCGGCGGGGCGACCGGCGATGTGCGCATCACCACCCGTTACGACGAGGCGAACTTCACCGACGCGCTGATGGGCATCCTGCACGAGACCGGCCATGCGCTGTACGAGCAGAACCGTCCGCGCGCATGGTTGAGCCAGCCGGTGGGCCAATCGCGCGGCATGGCAGTGCATGAAAGCCAATCTCTGCTGATGGAGATGCAAGCCTGTCGCTCGGCGGAGTTCATCACGTGGCTGGCGCCGGTGGTGCGCGAGACCTTCGGCGGAGAGGGACCAGCCTGGGAGGCCGACAACCTGCGCCGGCTCTATAGCCGGGTGGAACGCGGCTTCATCCGCGTCAACGCCGATGAGGTCACTTACCCTGCCCACATCATCCTCCGCTATCGCCTGGAAAAGGCACTGATTGCCGGTGATCTGACCCTGCCGGACCTGCCGGGCGCCTGGAGCGATGGTATGGCCGAGCTGGTCGGGGTGGTGCCGCCAAACGACCGGCTTGGCTGTCTGCAGGATATCCACTGGCCGGGCGGCGGCTGGGGCTATTTCCCGAGCTACACGCTGGGTGCGATGACCGCGGCCCAACTGTTCGACGCTGCCCGCACCGCCGATCCCGAGATCGTCCCGGCGCTGTCGCGGGGCGAGTTCGCGCCGCTGGTGAACTGGCTGCGGGTGAATGTGCATGAGACGGGCTGCTTCCACGCCTCCGGTGACGAGTTGCTGACTGCCGCGACCGGCCGGCCGCTGGATGCGACGGTGTTCAAGCGCCATTTGGAGCGGCGGTATCTCTGACCGTCAACTCGCGGGAGGCGTGCGGAAGCCTCTTGGCAAGCGTGAGAAATGGCTTATCTTTAGGGACAGGTGCGTCGGGGTCTGATCTACCCCGACGCACCCATCCGATCAGCGGTTCAGAAGATCAAGGCACGCCTTGATGATCTGCAACAGCAGGATCAGGAGTGTGAGGATCTTTTCCATCCTCTTCTCTCCCTTGTTGTGTGCGGCGGTGGCGGCCTATCCGCCACCCCGTTCACACAGTTCCACTATAGATGCACGGTTGCAGATGTGTGCGGCGCCACTGGCCGACAGCGTGCAAATTCCTGTGGATAATCCATTTCCCAGGAGAAAGCTTCGATCGTCAGCAACTGTTTGGGCATGAAAAAGGCCGCCCTTGAGGCAGCCGTTTTTTCGTTGCGCGTGACTGCGAAGATTACCCGCGCGCGGTGGTGCGCAGCGTCTCCTCGGCGGCACGAATCAGGGCCATCGACTTGTTGACGGTCTCCTGATACTCGGCCTCCGGATCGCTGTCGGCGACGACGCCGCCGCCGGCCTGGACATACATCATGCCGTCCTTCAGCACGGCAGTGCGCAACGCGATACACGTGTCCATCGCGCCCGACGCGCCGAAATAGCCGACGCAGCCGGCATAGACGCCGCGGCGGGCCTTCTCCAACTCGTCAATGATCTCCATCGCGCGGACCTTCGGCGCACCGGACACCGTACCGGCCGGGAAGCCGGCGACCAGGGCGTCGAGCGCGTCGAACTTCGGATCGAGGTCGCCCTCGACGTTGGAGACGATGTGCATGACGTGGCTGTAAAGCTCCACGATCATCTTGGACGTCACCTTGACCGTGCCGACCTTCGCCACCCGGCCGACGTCGTTGCGGCCGAGGTCGAGCAGCATCAGGTGCTCGGCCAATTCCTTCGGATCGCTCAGCAGATCGGCGGCCAGCGCCTCGTCTTCGGCCGTGGTGGCGCCGCGCTTGCGGGTGCCGGCGATGGGACGGACGGTCACCTTGCCGTCACGCACGCGCACCAGGATTTCCGGGCTGGAGCCGACGACCGTCAACTCGCCGAAGTCGCAGTGGAACAGGAAGGGCGACGGGTTCAGGCGGCGTAGCGTGCGGTACAGCGCCAGCGGCGACGGCTTGAAGGGAAAGCGGATGCGTTGGGACGGCACGACCTGGAAGATGTCGCCGGCGCGGATGTACTCCTTCGCCTTCTCCACGATCGCGTGATACTCCTCGCGCGTCGTGTTGGAGGTCCAGGCCAGCGGCAGACCGTTCTCCGTCCGTGGCTCCCGCCGGTAGGGCAGGGGACGCTCAAGGTCGGCCAGCGCGTCGGTCAGCCGTTCCCGCGCGTCGGCATAGGCCGTGGCGGCATCCTTGCCGGCCTTCGGCCACACCGGCGTCACCAGCGTGATCGAATCGGTGTGGCTGTCGAAGATGGCGACGATGCTGGGCCGGGTCAGGATGGCGTCCGGGATGTTCAGCTCGTCCGGATTGTTGTCCGGCAGCCGTTCCATCAGGCGGACCATGTCGTAGGTCATGTAGCCGAACAGACCGGCGGCCATCGGCGGCAGTTCTTCCGGCAGCGGGATCCGGCTCTCGTTGATCAGCGCGCGCAACGCTTCCAACGGCGCTTGGTCGAGCGGCTTGAAGGCGTCGCGGTCGTGCAGGGCATCGCGGTTGATCTCCGCCCGGTTGCCGCGCGACCGCCACACCACGTCGGGCTTGAAGCCAATGACCGAATAGCGGTCGCGCCGCGACCCGGCCCCGCGTTCCGCCGACTCCAGCAGGAAACCGAACGGACGTCCATCCGCCAGCTTCATATAGGCGGAAACCGGCGTCTCCAGATCGCTGACCAGCGTGGTCCACACCACCTGCGGCCGACCGGCGGCGTAAGCGGCATCGAAGGTGGTGGTATCGGGCTGGACCTTCACGGCACGGAACCTCTCGGGGTTGCTGTCGGCTGAGCCGGAGACTCAGTTGCTGGCGAAGAACTGGTCGATGCGCTGGCGGTGGATGCGGACCGGATACTTGTCGCGCAGCGCGTTGGTGAATTCGGCCACCAGATCGTTCTCCATCCCCTGCTCGACCGATGCGCGGACCGGCGCCAGATCGGCGTCGGCGGCCTTCGGGTCGGCCGGGATGACCTCCTTCAACCGGGCGACGACCTGCGCGTCGGCGGTGTTGCCGGTGACGACCTCGTTCGGCTTGGCGGCGAACAGCTTGGCGACCATGTCGGCCGGCAGGCCCTGCACCGACTGGGCATCACGGGTGAAGGGAGAGGTCATGGCGAAGCTGGCGCCGGCCTGGGTGGCGACGTCCTGCGCGGCGGCTTCCGATCCCTGTTTCAGGCGGGCGGCGATCTCCTCCGCCTTCTTGGCGGCGCGCTCGGCGCGCTGCTCCTGCTGCCAGTCGGCAACGACCTGATCGCGCACGTCGGCCAGCGGACGGACGGCGGCGGGGATCACGCTGTCGACGCGGACGGCGGTGAAAACGCTGCCCTCGCCCTCGGTCAGGTTGGAGGTTGCGCCGGTCTTCAGCTGGAAAGCATTCGGCAACTGCGCCTTCAAGCCGGGAAGGTCGGGGGCGGCGTCCTTGCCGTCCGGCGCCTTGCCGGTGCTGTCGACGGCGGCGACCTTGGTCAGGGCCAGACCCTGGGCCTGCGCGACTTCCTCCAGCGGCGCACCGCTGGCGAGCTGGTCCTCGACCCGATTGGCGATGGAGAAGACGGAGTCGAGCGCCTGCTCCTTCTTCAGCTCCGCCTCCAGCTGGCCGCGCACATCCTCGAAGCTCTTGGTCGAGCCGGGGGTGACGCCGGTGACGGCCATGACATGCCAGCCGAGCGCGCTCTTGATCGGGTCGGAGGGCTTGCCGGGCTCCAGCGCGAAGGCGGCGTCGCCGATTTCCGGCAGGTCGGCCTTGGCGATGTTGTCCAGGGTCACCGGCTCCACGCCGGCATCCTTGGCGGCTTCGGCGATGCCCTTGGCCTTCGCGGCTTCGGCGATCTGCTTGGCCTTCGCCTCATCGTCGACCACCACCATCTGCACGGTGCGCTTTTCCGGGGCGCCGAATTCGTTCGCGCGCTCCTCGTACGCCTTGCGCAGCTGGGCATCGTCGATCTTGATGTCCTTGGCGAGCACGTCGGGCGACAGACGGGCGACCGTCAGGGCGCGGTATTCCGGGGCGGTGAAGCGGACCTGATGGTCCTCATACGACTGCTTGATCGTCGCGTCGTCGGGCACACCGACATCGCCGATGGCGGCGTTGGGCAGGGTCACCACCTCCGCCACGCGCTTTTCGCCGCGATAGCGGTAGAGGTCCTGCACCAGCGGCTGCGGCGGGGTGAGGCCGGCGGACACCGCACCGGCGACCAGCTGGCGCGCCGTCTCGCGCTGGATCATCGCGACATAGCCGTCTTCGGTCAGCTGGTTGTTGCGCAGCACCGACCGGAAGACGTTCGGGTCGAACTGGCCCTGCTGGTTGCGGAAGGCCGGCTCTTCGGCGATGCGCATGCGGACCACCTCCGGCCCGACGGCAATGCCCATATCGGCCGCCGCGAGGTCGAACAGCGTGCGCTGGATCAGCGATTGCAGCGACTGCTCCAGAAGGCCGAATCGCTTTGCCTGCTCGGCGGTCAGGTTGCCGCCCAGCATCGGGCGAAGCCGTTCCATCTGCCGACGGAATTCCTGGTCCAGCGCCTGCTGCCCGATCTCCACCTTGCCGACCTCGGCGACGGTGGTGGGAGTGGTGGAGCGGAACACGTCGCCGATCCCCCAGATGCCGAAGCTGAGGATCAACAGCACGAACAGGATCTTGACGACCCAGGAGCCGGCGAAATTGCGGATGAACTGGAGCATGGGACCCGAATCTAAGCGCGTCGTTCGGCCATCCGGCCGGGGCGGCGCATCATAGATAGGGGAGGGTGGGGCGGCAACAGCCCATTTCCACACCGCCGATCTCCGGCGTCGTTCCTCTCGTCAGGGTCAATTCGCAAACGAACGCCCCGGCTCCACGGAAAAGGTGGGGCCGGGGCGTCGGAAACTCACCGTTTACTGGAACCCTAGGCGGGTGCCGGGATCACTTCAGCGCGTCTCGCACGGCATCCTTGGCGCCGCCGATGCTGTTCTGAACCTTGCCGGCGGCCTTTTCGCCGCGGCCCTCGGCCTCGGTCTTGGTGTCGCCGGTCAGCTTGCCGGCCGCTTCCTTGATCGAACCCTTGACGGTGCGGGCGGCGCCCTCGATCCGGTCCTTGTCCATGGTGGCAACCTCTTGCGTGTTGGTTATGCCGGAACAACAGGAGGGATGGGCAAAGGGTCCATTACAAATAGTACACGAAAGACAAGTCGGCCCCGCTGAGGGATTCGCGGATCAGGCCCGGCGCGGCTCGTCGATGCCGCGGCCGGCCCCGCGCGGCGGGGTGCCGCCGCCGGTGCGCATCGGGCCGGCGCTGTGCCGGCGCAGCGCCGCCAATTGCAGGGCGTGGTGGGCGATCTTGTCGCGGAAATCGCGGTCGACCCGGCTGAAGGCGCTGTAGGCCAGCCTCACCGCCGACGGAGAGCGGGTGCGCAGGGCCTCATTCAGGGAATCGCGCAGGGTGCGCAGTTCGAGGATGCCGGGAACGAAGGCCATCTCGACCGCCTCCGCCAGGATTTCAACGGAACACAGCGTCGCTTCGTCGTCGAGCGTAAGCCTCACTCTGCCGCGTCCAATCTGATCGTCAGGGCTGATGGTCAGGAACCAAGCAGGTCGAGAACCGCCGACAGACAGCGGTGTCGGGTCAGGCACTCCTCGCAGCATCGGACGGCCTGGGCCGGCTCCGGGCAATGCTGACGGCGCAATGCCTCCAGTCCCTGAAACAGGACGTGCTTCTTCGCATCCGAGATCACGTCGGTGGCCTGGATCGTTTCGAAAGCGTCCCGCATAGGGTTGGTCGCATCTATGAACATCGCCGTATGCCTCCGTTAACGGCGAATCTATGCCGCACCCTCGGGGAAGTCCATGAATGCGCTGTAATATTGCGGCGGCAAATTGAAACGAGCTGTGGCGCCATTCACCGGCGCGCAACGCATTGACGCGGCAATCGGCGATGGGCAGCATCGGCCCGGTCGATGACGGGGAGGAAACGGAGGCAGGATGGCGCGGGCGCTGGGGACGACGCTGGCCGTCTACGGTGCGGCCGCACTGGCGGAGATCGCCGGCTGCTTCGCCTTCTGGGCCTGGATACGGCTGGGGCGGAGCGCATGGTGGGTGCTGCCCGGATTCGCGAGCCTCTGCCTCTTCGCGTGGCTGCTGACGCGGGCCGACGCCGATTTCGCCGGGCGGGCCTATGCCGCCTATGGCGGCGTCTACATCGCGGCGTCGCTGCTGTGGCTCTGGCTGGTCGAGGGCGCGCGGCCGGACCGCTGGGACGCGGCCGGCGCACTGGTCTGTCTGGCGGGGGCGGCGCTTATTCTTGCCGGCCCGCGCGGGGGCTGAAGGTCGGCGGCCGGTTGACAGAGCGCCGCAGGGCAGGACCATTCACCAGGACGAGGCGGCCGGCGTCGTCCACCCGCAGATAGGCGCCGACGCGCACGGTCCGGCGAAGGATGTCGTCGTTGAGCATGATCTGCGCATCGGCCAGGGACAGCGGAGTGCCCTGGTAGTACGCACGGCCGTCGGCGTGGCTGATCTGGCTGAATGCGTTGGTCATGTCTGAATGCTCCCAATCGATTTCTTGAACCGCGGACCGTTGGCGGACCCGAAGCGACGGCAGCATCCGGCGTGACGCTGGTGGTTCACGCCTGCGGCTGCGGCCATTGTCGGACAAACGCCTGGGACGTCCGGTTTATTCCTCCATCGCGGGCTGTGAGGCGAATTGCTTCCCGTGCGGGGAATGTGTGGAGAGAATCCTGGGGCCAATACCGCCGCAGGTCCAGTCCACTGCGGTGGATGCCACCGAATTGTCGCAGACCACACGCGCAAAAGCTGTGGTGGTGCTGCCGGGCGCGGCCGTTTATTCCCGGAACCGTGCCGCGCATTGAACCATGTCAATCATGTATCGGACTCTAACCGTTAGAGTGCGAATGCATCACGGGCAACGGGTTGCGCAAATCTTTGGCATTTGCGGGATTGCTTGGCGTTGGAAATCAAGCCGGACGGGGTCATAATACCTCCGTCGGGTGTCCGATTCAGCCGCCGGGCGACCGTCGGTGCATCATCAGGCCGCCCTTTCCGGCGGTATCGAGAAAAGCGGATCGTTTCGTGAACCTACAACCGGCGGATCAGATGAACGGTTCCGAAAGCAGCGGTTCCAGCGGGGCGCAAGCCGCCGCGATGCCGCGTGATCCCGCATTTCTGGCCTCTTTGGCCGCCAGCCTGCTGGACGATGGCGGGATGGCGCTGGTCTATCTGGACCGTGACGGCTTGTGCCGCCATGCCGATCCGCATTTCGCGGCGGTTCTGGACCGCTCGCCGGCGGACCTGATCGGCTGCGCGCTGGTCGGCATCGCCCATCCCGTGACCGCGGCGCTGGCCGCTGCCATTGCGACGCTGGACGGTTCGCCGGTGACGACCTCCGCGCCGGTCGATTGCCCGACGGTCGGTTGCGACGGCCGCCGCTCGATCCTCAGCGGCAGCGTGATCGCCCATCGCGATGCCGCCGGGGCGACCGTCGGCTATCTCGGCACCTTTCACCTGACCGGCGATCCCGACCGCATCGCGGAGTTCGTGACCTGCCGGGATTCCTTCATCGCCACCCTGCTGGACGCGGCGGTGGACGGCATCATCGTCTCGGACCGCAGCGGCATCATCCGCTCCATCAACCGCGCCTGCTGCCGGCTGTTCGGCTATGAGGACGGTGAACTGGTCGGGCGGAACATGTCGATCCTGATGCCGCCACCCTTTTCGCGCGACCATGGCCGCTACGTCGACACCTATATGCGGACCGACCGGCCCAAGATCATCGGCATCGGCCGCGAAACGCTGGGTCAGCGCAAGGACGGCACGGTGTTCCCCATCCATCTCAGCGTCGGTCAGGCGCGGCTGGGCGAGGATGTGACCTTCGTCGGCATCATCCGCGACATCTCCGAACGCCTCGCGGCGGAGCAGCGCGCCTCCTACCTCGCGCGGCACGACCCCCTGACCGGCGTCCTGACCCGCACCGCCTTCCTTGAGGAATGCGAGGCTCTGTTCGCCGGCAGCCGCGCCGAGGGGAAAGACGTGGCTTCGGGCGGGAGCCTGTTCGCGCTGTTCTCGCTCGACGTCGACCAGTTCAGCGACGTGAACGAAGCCTTTGGCTTCCATGTCGGCGACGCCGCGCTGAAGGCGATGGTCAGCCGCGTGACGGAGGTGCTGCCGCCCAACACCATCATCTGCCGCATCGCCGCCGACGAATTCGCAGCGCTGTCACGGGTGACCGACGCCGACCATGCGCGCACGCTGGCCGGCGTGCTGCACGACAGGCTGACCGCGTCGATCTACGCCGACCGGCATTGGGTGCGGCTGCGCCTGTCGGTCGGCGCCGCGGTGCAGGACGACACGGTCAGCACGCTGGAGGACCTGAACGCCAAGGCCAAGCTGGCCCTGCAGGCGGTGCAGCACAATGGCGGCAATGCCGTCTGCTTCTACACGCTGGAGATGGCGGCGGCGGCGACGCGGCGGATGATGCTGACCATGCATCTGACCCACGCCATCGAACGCAACGAGTTGCGCCTCGTCTATCAGCCCATCGTCGACAGGGCCGGCCGGATCCGGTCGGCGGAAGCGTTGCTGCGCTGGGATCATCATGCCTTGGGACCGGTCTCGCCCGGCGAGTTCATCCCGGTCGCGGAGGAAAGCGGCCTGATCGTGCCGATCACCGACTGGGTTCTGTCGACCGCGGTCGCCCAGATGGCGGTCTGGGAGGCCGATGGTGTGCTGCCCGACCGCGTCTTCCTTAACATCTCCGGCCAGCAATTCCTGCGCGGCAACCTGACCCTTCGGCTGGAGGAATTGCTGGGCGAGCATGCAACGCTGAGCAGCCATCTGGGATTGGAGATCACCGAACAGGCGGCGGTGCGCGACTTGAAAGTGGCGGTGCGGACGCTGGGCGAACTGGCCGATCTGGGCATCCAGGCGGCCATCGACGATTTCGGATCCGGCTATTCCTCCCTCAGCTATGTGCAGCAGCTGCCGGTGGCGAAGCTGAAGATCGACCGCGCTTTCGTCATCGACGTGCCGGAGAATCCCAAGAGCAACGCGCTTGTCCGTGCCGCCGTCGGCATGGCGCACGGCCTGGGCCTGACCACGGTGGCGGAAGGGGTGGAGACGGCGGAGCAGCGCGATTTCCTGGTGTCGGTCGGCTGCGATCTGATGCAGGGCTATCTGTTCGGCCGCCCGATGCCGCCCGAGGCGCTGGCCGACATGGTGCGCTCCCAAGCCGCACCTGCGATCGCCTGATCCCTCTCCTTGAGGTGAATCCTGTCTCGACAGCGCCAGCTGCAAATGATATCCATTCTCACGAAATTGAGAGCCATTCGCAGTCCGGGAGTGATGGATGTTCATCGACAAGATCGCTGGTGTCGCGTTTGCCGTCGGCGCCTTGACCGCCTTTTCGGTTCAGGCTCAGGAGGTCAATGTCTACAACTCGCGGCACTACAACACCGACCGCGCGATCTATGAAACCTTCACGAAGTCGACCGGCATCAAGGTCAACATCATCGAAGGCAACCATGATGAACTGATTCAGCGCATGAAGTCGGAAGGGCCCAGCAGCCCGGCCGACCTCTTCATCACCGTGGATGCCGGCCGTCTGGCCGCGGCGGCCAAGGAAGGGCTGCTCGCCCCGGTGACCTCGCCGGCGCTGGAAGCGGTCAAGGTTCCGGCCAACCTGCGCGACCCGGCAGGGGCCTGGTGGGGCCTGTCCAGCCGCGCCCGCATCATCGTCTACGCCCGCGACCGGGTGAAGCCGGAGCAGATCAAGGATTACGAGGATCTCGCCAAGCCGGAGTGGAAGCACCGCGTTCTGACCCGCAGCGGCACCCATCCCTACAGCCTGGCCCTGACCGCCTCGATGATCGAAGCTCTGGGCGAGGAAAAGACGGAGGAGTGGGTGAAGGGCCTCGTCGCCAACCTCGCGCGTCCGCCGCAGGGTGGCGACACCGATCAAATCCGGGCGGTCGCGGTGGGCGAGGGCGACGTCGCCATCGCCAACACCTATTACGTCGGCAAGATGATCACTTCGGCCAAGCAGGAGGACCGCGAGGTCGCGTCAAAGGTCGGGGTCATCTTCCCCAACCAAGGCAACCGCGGCACCCATGTGAACCTCAGCGGCGCTGGCGTGGTGAAGACCTCCAAGAACCAGGAGAATGCCCGCAAGCTGCTGGAATATCTGCTGAGCCCGGAGGCACAGCGCCAGTTCGCCGACGGCAATATGGAATATCCGGTCAACCCGGCGGTCCAGCCGCATCCGGAACTGGTGAAGCTCGGCAGCTTCAAGGCGGCCGAGGTGAATGCCGCCTCCTTCGCCGCCCACACGCCGCAGGCGCTGCGCATCATGGACCGTGCCGGCTGGAAGTAAGATGACCGACGCTCCTTCTCCTTCCGTCATCCTGTCCGGCATCACCCACCGCTATGGGCAACTGACCGCGGTCGACGACGTCTCGCTGTCGGTCGCCCCGCGCGAGGTGGTGTGCATCGTCGGTCCGTCCGGCTGCGGCAAGTCAACCCTGCTGCGCCTGATCAGCGGACTGGAGTCGGTTCAGAAGGGCGAGATCGCGGTGGAGGGACTGAGGCTCGCCACCGCGGGCCGGTCTCTGCCGCCGGAAAAGCGGCCGGTCGGCATGATGTTCCAGGACTTCGCGCTGTTCCCGCACCTGACGGTGGCGGGCAACATCGCCTTCGGCCAGACCGACCGCCCGCGGGTCGAACGCAAGCGCCGGGTGGAGGAATTGCTGGAGACCATGGCGCTGGCGCGTTATGCCGACGCCTACCCGCACACTCTGTCGGGCGGCCAGCAGCAGCGGGTGGCGCTGGCCCGCGCCATGGCGCGTGACCCCAAGGTCCTCCTGCTGGACGAGCCCTTCTCTGCCCTGGACGAGCAGCTCCGCCGGTCGGTGCGGGAGGAGGTGGTGCGGATCATCCGCGCCAGCGGCATCGCCACCATCGTCGTCACCCACGACCCGGAAGAGGCGATGGAGATGGGCAACCGCGTGGTGGTGATGGAGGCAGGACGCGTCGTCCAGGCCGACACGCCGGTCAACCTCTACCAGCGCCCGGCCAACAGCTTCGTCGCCCGCCTGTTCGGCGAGGTGAACCGCTTCGAGGCGACGGTGCGCGACGGGCAGATCGTTACCCCGCTCGGCCGGGTCATGGCGCCCGGCCTGCCCGGCGGGACGAAAGTCGAGGTCGCCTGCCGGGTGGAGGATCTGGAACTGGTTCCGCTCGGCGCCCGGCCCGACGCCGTTCCGGTGCGGGTCCGCCATTCCAGCTTCCTGGGACCGGCGACGCGGGTTTGCCTGGACCTGGGTGGGTCGGAGATCCATGCGCGGCTGCCGGGGCATGTGGACGTCCGCGCCGGTGAAGAATTGTCCGCCGCGATGGCCGCCGAGCGGGTGATGGTGTTTCCGGCGGGTTGAGGGGGCGAGGATTCTTGCAACGTTAGACCCCCACCCTAACCTCCCCCGCTGGGCGGGGGAGGGGACAAGTGCTTGTTCGGAAATGCGGCGGCAGTCCCTCCCCCGCCCAGCGGGGGAGGATAGGTGGGGGTCTAACTCCGCCACCTAACTCCTCTCACGCCCCCGCCCGAACCTCATCCTCGCCGAACTGCAGCCGGCACAGCCGCGCATAGGCGCCATCGGCCGCCAGCAGCGCGTCGTGCGTGCCCTGCTCGATGATGCGGCCACCTTCCATCACCACGATGCGATCGGCATTGCGGACGGTCGCCAGACGATGGGCGATCACCAGCGTGGTGCGACCCGCTGTCAGCCGTTCCAGCGCCGCCTGCACCAGACGCTCCGATTCACTGTCCAATGCACTCGTCGCCTCATCCAGCAGCAGGATCGGCGCATCCTTCAGGAAGGCGCGGGCCAGCGCCAGACGCTGGCGTTCGCCGCCCGACAGCTTGACGCCGCGGTCGCCGATCACCGTGTCATAGCCTTCCGGCAGCTTCGATATGAAGTCGTGCGCGGCGGCGGCCTTGGCGGCGGCGATCACGTCATCCATCCCGGCGTCGAGGCGGCCGAAGCAGATGTTCGCCCGCACCGTGTCGTTGAACAGAACCGTGTCCTGGCTGACGATGGAGACTGCGCCGCGCAGGCTGCGCAGGGTGGCGCCGCGCACGTCCTGGCCGTCGATCAGCACCTCGCCGCCCGTCACGTCGTAGAGGCGCGGGATCAGGTTGAACACTGTCGATTTGCCGGCGCCGCTGCGCCCGACCAGCGCCACCGTGCTGCCGGCCGGCACGTCGAGGTCGATGCCCTTCAGCGTCTCGGCACCGGCTTCGTAGAAGAAACGGACGCCGCGCAGCGCGACCGCACCCTTGGAAACCGACAGCGGCTTGGCGCCCGGCTGCTCCAGGATCGTCGGCTGCTGGTCCAGCAGTTCGAAGATGCGCTGGGCGGCGGCCATGCCCTCCTGCAGGGCGGCGTTCAGCGTGCCGATGGCACGCACCGGCTGGGCTGCCATCAGCAGCGCGCCGACGAAGCCGGAGAAGGCGCCGACCGAGCCCTCGCCCAGCGTCATGCGGTATCCGGCGAAGGCGATCACCCCAGCCACCGCGACGCCGCCCAGCACCTCCATCATCGGATCGATGCGCGAACGGGCGCGCACCGCCTTCATGGTCAGCTGGTAATTCTCCTGAAAGGCGCGGCCGGCGCGGGCGCGCTCATAGTCTTCCAGATTGTAGGTCTTAACCATCCGCGCGCCCGACAGGCTTTCGGTCAGCAGCGAGGTCATGTCGCCCATCTGCGCCTGGGTATCGCGCGAGACGCGGCGCAGTCGCTTGCCGATCCGCACGATGGGAACGGCGGCGATGGGGTAGATGATGAAGACGATCAGCGACAGCAGCCAGTCCAGATAGAACATCGACCCGACCAGCGCGATCACCGTCAGGATGTCGCGCACCAGGCCGGTCAGCGTGCGGGTCAGCGCATTGCGGATCAGGTCGACGTCGTTGATGAAGCGGGAGGTCAGCGCACCGGTCGGGGTGGCGTGCAGTTGCGCCATGTCGGCGGTCTGCAGATGCGTGAACATCGCCAGCCGGACGTCGGCGATGACGCGCTGGACGATGTCACTGGTCACCACCGTCTGGGAATAGAGCGACACGCCCTTGATGACCGTCACCGCGATGATCGCCAGCGGGATCGCCAGCAGCATGCCGCGGTCCTGGGCGGAGAACATGGCATAGGAGCGGTCGATCAGCAGCGGATAGGCACCGGTGGTCGCCGCCACGATCGCCATCAGCAGGAAGGACAGCAACAGCTTGCCGCGATAGGGGCGCACCCACTCGCGCCACATCCGGGCCGCCAGCCGTTCGGTCGCCGCATCCAGGCGCAGGGGCTTGCCGCTCTTGTTCGTCACGGTCGCATCCGATCTCTTGTCCGATAGGCTCTTGTCCGATGGGATGGCTTATCCCATGGGCTTCGGCTTTGTCCACCGGTCGACGCGGTTCCGCCGGTGCTGGTTACAGGCTTCCTTTACCGGTTTCGTGCGAAACTGCGGATGATCGGAGCGGCGAACATCGTGCCGCCGGGTGAGAGGGGGAGTGCCCATGCCGAACGGAATTGGCCTCAATGGCGGACTTAATGGCGGCGGTGCGCGGCGTCCGCGCATCGGTCTCGCGCTGGGCGGTGGGGTGGCGCGCGGCTGGGCGCATATCGGCGTGCTGCGGGCGCTGAAGCGTTATGGGATCGAGACCGACATCGTCTGCGGCTCGTCGGTCGGGGCGCTGGTCGGTGGCGTCCATCTGGCGGGAAAGCTCGACACGCTGGAAGAGTGGGTGCGCACGCTGACCCGGATGAAGATCGTCGGCTATCTGGATCTGCGGCTGCGCCAGGGCGGTGGGCTGATCGGTGGTGACCGGCTGCTGGCGGAACTGCGCCTGCATCTGGGCGACGTGCGGATCGAGGAGCTGCCATGCCCCTATGCCGCCGTCACCACCGATCTGGTGACCGGCCACGAGGTGTGGCTGCAGCGGGGCGAACTGGTCGACGCCATGCGGGCGTCCTTCTCGCTGCCGGGCGTGTTTCCGCCGGTGTCGATCGACGGGCGCTGGATGATCGACGGCGCCCTGGTCAACCCGGTGCCGGTGTCGGCCTGCCGGGCGCTGGGCGCGCAGATGGTGATCGCCGTCAATCTGTCCGGCGACATCCTGGGCAAGGCACGCAAGCCGGGCGCCAGCGTGCCGACCGCCGCCGGATTCGACCTGCTGCGGCTGGTGGAGGACGAGGTGCCGGGCCAGCGCCCGCCGAGCGGGATCGGCGCCCTGGCGCGCCGCATCTTCCGCCGCGACTATGAGGGGCCGAGCCTGTTCGGCGTGATGGTCTCGTCGCTGGGAATCGTCACCGACCGCATCACCCGGTCGCGGCTGGCCGGCGACCCGCCGGACGTCCACATCGTGCCGCGGCTGGGTCACATCGGCCTGACCGAATTCGACCGTGCCGACGATTGCATCCGCGAGGGGGAGGCGGCGGTGGAGCGCGTCCTGCCGGATCTACACGACGCGCTCGCCGTCTTCGCCACCGGCCCGCGTGAATCGACGCGCGGGCCGGTGCGGGATTGAGCGCCTTTTTAGTGATCGATCGCCGTGCCCAGCGCCGCGCCACCCAGGCCGCCGATCACGGCGCCGCGAGTGCCGTCCACCGCGTAACCGCCGGCCGCACCGGCCGCACCGCCGACCACGCCGCCAGTCGAGCAGGCGGTGACGGAAAGAAGCGCGAACACCGCACCGATCAGACGCAAACGGGACATCATGCTACCCTCCACATGTTGACTGTTCGGTGTCTAAACACGCGGGATCGCATTTTGCTTCCATCCTCCGCTGATCTTTCGGTCCTGATACTTTTGGGCGGAACCTCTTCCCCCTTCAAGCGTTGACCTGACTTTAACCATGCAACGTTCAATCGGGGGAATGACCATGCGGACGATCATCAATCATTTGCGCACCACCGCCATAGCCGCCACCGCGGCCCTATCGCTGGCCGCCTGCCAGAACCCCAATGGCGGCATCGGCGGGATGAACACATCGGAGACCGTCGGCACGCTGGGCGGCGCCGTGGCCGGCGGCCTGCTCGGTTCCCGTTTTGGTGGCGGGTCGGGCAAGCTGGCGACCACCGCCATCGGGACGCTGCTCGGCGCCTATGCCGGCCAGCAACTCGCCCGGCATTTCAGCCCGGCCGACCAGAACCGGGCGTCGGATGCGGAGGAGCGTGCGGTCGCCAACAACCAGACCATCACCTGGAACAATCCGGAGTCCGGCAACCGCGGTACCATCCAGCCGGTGAAGACCTATCAGGACAACAACGGCCAGACCTGTCGCGATTACAACCATACGGTCGTGATCGACGGCAAAACGGAGGTCGCGCGCGGCACCGCCTGCCGCCAGCCTGACGGCAGCTGGAAGCTGATGTCGTAAGCGTACAGCCTGTCCGAATGACCGCCTCCGGGTCCTACGCCTTGCGGATGTGGAAGGTTGCCGTCAAAATCAACGAGTTCCGCCGGATGGCGGCCTGATGCGAACGGCGTGCGGGGCTTATGGAGGCGGTCAGCTACATCATCCTCATCGGATCCACCCTGCTGATCGTCAGCGTGCTGACCAGCTACCTCGCCTTGCGGGTCGGTGCGCCGTTGCTGCTGATCTTCCTCGGCATCGGCCTGCTGGCCGGCGAGGATGGGATCGGTCAGATCTCCTTCAACGATGCCGGCTCCGCTTTTCTGATCGGGTCGATGGCGCTGGCGGTGATCCTGTTCGAGAGCGGGTTCGACACCAAGCTCGCCAGCTACAAGGCGGCGGCCTGGCCGGCGATGACGCTGGCGACGGTGGGCGTTGCCGTCACCACCGGGGTGGTGGGCGTCGCCGCCCATTATCTGATGGGGCTCGGCTGGGGAGAGGCGCTGCTGGTGGGGGCGGCCTGCAGTTCCACCGACGCGGCGGCGGTGTTCTTCCTGCTGCGGGTCGGCGGCATCACCCTGCGCGACCGTGTCCGCTCCACGCTGGAGATCGAATCGGGCAGCAACGATCCGGTCGCCATCATGCTGACCATCCTGCTGGTGGAGGCGGCGACCCACGGCCTTGCCTCGCCCATCGCCATCGTCGGCGAACTGGTGCTTGCTTTCGCCCTGGGCGGGGTGATGGGGCTGGCCGGCGGCTGGCTGCTGGTGGCCTTCATCAACAAGGCGAATTTCGAATCCGGGCTGAACCCGGTGGTGACGCTGACCTTCGCCCTGTTCATCTTCGCCGTCACCAACGTGCTGGGCGGCAGCGGCTATCTGGCCGTCTACGCCGCCGGCCTCTATGCCGGGAATGTCAGGCTGCGCGGGGCGCTGGACCTGCGGCGTTTCCATTCCGGGCTGACCTGGCTCAGCCAGATCGTCATGTTCGTGATGCTGGGGCTGCTCGCCACGCCGCGGGAGTTCGCCGGCATGATCCTGCCGGCGCTGGGGGTGGCTTTCGTCCTGATCGCGGTCGCCCGTCCGGCCGCGGTGTGGATGTGCCTGCTGCCCTTCCGCTTTTCGGTGCGGGAAACCAGCTTCATCGCCTGGGTCGGCCTGCGCGGGGCGGTGTCGCTTCTGCTGGCGCTGGTGCCCGTGCTGGGTGGGCTTGAGAACGGCCAGCTGATCTTCAACACCGCCTTCGTCGTCGTGGTCGTCTCGCTGCTGGTGCAGGGCTGGACCATCGGCAGCATGGCGCGGGCGCTGGAACTGATCGTTCCGCCGCGCCGCGGTCCGGTGGAGCGCGTGGAGCTTGAGCTTCCCGGCAATGCCGACCAGGAACTGGTGGCCTACACCGTCCATGGCAAGAGCCCGGCCGCGCGCGGCCAGCGCATGCCGCGCTGGGCCAAGCCGTCGCTGGTGATCCGGTCGGGCGCGGTGGTGCCGCTGCACAAGGCGAAGCCCTTGCAGCCTGGCGACCATGTCTATCTGTTCACGCCGCAGCATCGGTTGCCGCTGATCGACAAGCTCTATGGCGGCAGCCGGGCACTCGACCAGAACGACCGGGAATTCTACGGCGATCTGGTGCTGAGCCCCGACGCCACGGTGGAGCAGATCGCCGAGATGTACGGTCTGCCGCTGTCGCTGCCCAACGCCCGCCTGACCTTGAGGGATCTGCTGCGCAACGAGTTCGGCGGCTCCTGCGAACTGGGGGACCGGGTGCGCATGGGCGGGGTCGAGCTGATCGTGCGCGACATGGAGGACGACACCATCACCTCCGTCGGCATGGCACTGGAGCCGGCCCGCGTGACCAGCCGGCGCCGGCCGCTCTACCAGCGGATCGCCGATGTCGGCGGACGGCTGCGCGGCTGGTGGATCAAGCACTCCTTCCGGCGCTGGAAGGAGCGTGAGAAGCTTCGGGCACGCCGGCAGGAGGCGCTGCCACCGCCTGAGCCGAACCATGAGGAACGGGTGGAAAGCCGGAACGACGCCGCCTGAGCTTGCCCCCCGGAGCTTACCCCTGGTGGCCCGGACGCGACGCGGCGATGGTGCGGCTCAGGTAGATGACCGGCGCCAGCCCGACCAGAACGATCACCAGGGCGGGAAGGGCGGCGTCGTCGAGCCGTTCGGTGGAGGCCATGCGGAAGGCCTCGATCGCCAGCGTGTCGAAGTTGAAGGGCCGCAGGATCATCGTCGCCGGCAGTTCCTTGGTGATATCGACGAAGACCAGCATGGCGGCGCTGAGCAGGCTGGGGCGCAGCAGCGGCAAATGAACCCGGCGCAGCACCTGCAGCGGCGTGTGGCCGAGCGAGCGGGCTGCCCCCTCCAGATTCGGGCCGATCTTGGCGAAGCCGGATTCGAGCGGCCCATATGCCACCACGAAGAAGCGGATCAGATAGCCATAGAGGATGCCGGCGATGGTGGTGCCGAGGATGGCGCCCATCGGCCAGCCGGTCCAATCGCGCGTCAGCCCGACGGTGATGAGAATGCCCACCGCGATCACCGTACCCGGCGTGGCGTAGCCGAGCGAGGCGAGGCGCGCCGCACCGGTGGCGAAGCCGCTGCGGTCGTGGCGCACGCCATGGATCACCATCAGCGCCACCGTGACGACCAGTGCGGCACCGCTGGCGCCGAGAATGAAGGTATTCACGGTCAGGTCGGTGAAGCGGGCGAGCGTCAGCTCCGTACCGCCGCGCAGGATCATGCGGATCAGAACCGCCCCCGGCAGCAGGAAACCGAACAGCACCGGCGTCAGGCATACGACCCAGGCCAGCACCGTGCCGCGGGCCGACAGGCGCGGGGCGGGCAGGGCGCGGTAGCGGCCGGTGGTCTGGTGGAAGCGCATCTTGCCGCGCGACAGCCGCTCCAGCCCGACCAGCGCCAGCACCACCAGCAGCAGGACGGCGGCCAACTGCGCCGCCGCGGCCGGGTCGCCCAGTGCGAACCAGGTGCGGTAGATGCCGACTGTGAAGGTGTCGATGCCGAAATAGCGCACGGCGCCGAAGTCGGCCAGCGTCTCCATCAGCGCATAGCCGACGCCGGCCACCAGTGCCGGCCGGGCCAGCGGCAGGGCCACGCGGCGGAAGGCGCCGAAGGCGGTGCAGCCGAGCGTCCGGCTGGCCTCCAGCACGCAGACCGACTGTTCCAGAAAGGCGGCACGGGTCAGCACATAAACGTAGGGATACAGCACCGACGACAGCACCAGCCCGGCGCCCCAGGCGGTGTGGATCTCCGGAAACCAATAGTCGCCGCGCCGCCAGCCGAAGGTGGCGCGCAGGAAGGACTGCAGCGGTCCGGCATATTGCAGGAAATCAGTATAGGTGTAGGCCAGCACATAGGCCGGCATGGCCAGCGGCAGCAGCAGCAGCCATTGCAGGACCCCGCGTCCGCGGAAGTCGTGCATGGTGACGGTCCAGGCGCAGGCAACCCCGGTCACCAACGTGACGACGCCGACGATCCCTAGCAGGATCAGGGTGTTGAGAATATAGCCGGGAAGCACCGTCCGCGCCATGTGCCCCCACAGATCGGTGGAGACGCCGGCAGACTGGACGAAGACGGCAAGGATCGGCAGGGCGATCAGCAGCGCGAGGATCAGGGCGAACAGGCCGGTCGGGCCGATTCGTGCCCATAGCTGGCGGAAAGAGAAGGACGGGGAGCCGGGTGACTTCGCGTCGGTCGCCATCGCCATGCGGGGGGTGTCCTCGCTGTCGGGGGAATGTTGGCGTTTTGAGGCATTGCCCCCACCCCGACCCTCCCCCGCTGGGCGGGGGAGGGAGTCTGCCGCGGGGCGGCGGAGTTCCCTCCCCTGCGAAGCGGGGGAGGGTTAGGGTGGGGGCAACCGCCTCTACTACTCTGCTCTACACTAGCACCGTTATCAGCTCGCTTCGGCGGCGCGCTGGTGACGCTTGCGCTCGTTCGGGTCGAGGTAGCGCTTGCGCAGGCGGATCGACTTCGGCGTCACTTCCACCAGCTCGTCGTCGGAGATGTAGGACAGCGCCTTTTCCAGAGTCATCTGGATCGGCGGAGTGAGGCGAACCGCCTCGTCCTTGCTGGTGGTGCGGATGTTCGTCAGCTGCTTGCCCTTGATGACATTGACCTCGAGGTCATTGCCGCGGGTGTGCTCGCCGATGATCATGCCCTGGTACACCGGCACGCCCGGATCGATCAGCATCGGGCCGCGATCTTCCAGGTTCCACAGGGCGTAAGCCACCGCGGTGCCGTCGCTGTTGGAAATCAGCACGCCGGTGCGGCGAGCCGCGATGGCGCCCTTGAAGGGAGCATAGCCGTGGAACAGGCGGTTCATGATGCCGGTGCCGCGGGTGTCGGTCAGGAACTCGCCCTGATAGCCGATCAGGCCGCGCGACGGGGCGTGGAAGACGATGCGGGTCTTGTTGCCGCCCGAGGGGCGCATCTCGATCAGGTCGGCCTTGCGCTCCGACATCTTCTGAACGACGGTGCCCGAGAACTCCTCGTCGACGTCGACGACGACTTCCTCGATCGGCTCCAGGCGCTGGCCGTTCAGCGGGTCGGTCTTGAACAGCACGCGCGGACGGCTGATCGCCAGTTCATACCCCTCGCGGCGCATGGTCTCGATCAGGATGCCCAGCTGCAGTTCGCCGCGGCCGGCCACCTCGAAGGCGTCGCCGCCCTCGGTGTCGGCGATGCGCAGAGCCACGTTGCCTTCCGCTTCGCGGAACAGGCGGTCGCGGATCATGCGGCTGGTGACCTTGTCGCCCTCGCGGCCGGCCAGCGGGCTGTCGTTGACCGAGAAGGTCATCGCCAGGGTCGGCGGGTCGATCGGCTGGGCGGCCAGCGGCTCGGAGACTTCCGGCGCGCAGATGGTGTCGGCCACGGTGGTGTTGGTCAGGCCTGCCAGCGCGACGATGTCGCCGGCATGCGCCTCTTCCACCGGAACGCGTTCCAGGCCGCGGAAGGCCAGCACCTTGCTGATGCGGGCGTTCTCGACCAGCTTGCCGTCGCGGCTCATCGACTTGACGGCCATGTTGACCTTGACCGAACCCGTCTGGATGCGGCCGGTCAGGATGCGGCCCAGATAGGGGTTCGCTTCCAGCGTGGTCGCCAGCATGGTGAAGGGCAGGTCTTCCTCGACCTTCGGGGCCGGAACATGGTCGCGGATCAACTCGAACAGCGGGGTCAGCGTCTCGCGGGCGCCGTTCTCCAGGTCCGTGGTCGCCCAGCCGTTGCGGCCCGAGGCGAACAGGGTCGGGAAGTCCAGCTGCTCGTTCGAGGCGTCGAGCGAGGCGAACAGGTCGAACACCTCGTCATGCACCTCGTGCGGACGGCCGTCGGGACGGTCCACCTTGTTGATGACGACGATCGGGCGCAGGCCGAGCTTCAGGGCCTTGCCCAGCACGAACTTGGTCTGCGGCAGCGGGCCTTCGGCCGCGTCGCAGAGCAGGACGACGCCGTCGACCATGGAGAGGATGCGCTCCACCTCGCCGCCGAAATCGGCGTGGCCGGGGGTGTCGACGATGTTGATGCGCAGGTCGTTCCACAGAACGGACGTGCACTTGGCCAGGATGGTGATGCCGCGCTCGCGCTCCAGATCGTTGGAGTCCATGGCGCGCTCAGCCACCTGCTGGTTCTCGCGGAACGAGCCGGCCTGCTTGAGGAGTTGGTCAACCAGCGTGGTCTTGCCGTGGTCGACGTGGGCGATGATGGCGACGTTACGGAGATTCATGGAGCCTTCGGTCTCGCAATGGCACCCCCGACACGCAGCAGCGTCATGCCACAAACAACAAAAAGGCCCGACGAAGATTAATCCGTGGGCGCTGTCGGGGAAACTGTTGCGGCGCAATATATGGATCCTCGGCCAAAACGCAAGCGCCGTGCCCTTTGGTCTAACGCGAATTTCCGGGATGGAGCCATGCGTGATTGGACCCTACATTGGGGACGATGATCCGTTTCGCTTCCGCTTCCCGCCGCCGCGCGGCCGCCGCAACGAGGATTGCAGCTGTGCCGCTCAAGGCCCCCATCGCCGCTCCGCTGGTCGCCGCCCTGCTGATGCTGGGGCCGGCGGGCGCCGGGCATGCCCAGGATTCGCCCCCCGACAGCATCCCCGGCGCCGTGCCGGTGGTGCCGCCGCAGAGCACACCGGCGGAGGCCGCGCCGCCGGACGAGGAGGTGCGGCCGGCCGGCATCACCTATGAGGTGGACATCACCGGCGTCGAGGATGACGGGCTGCGTGGCACGCTGCGCGACGCCTCCACGCTGGTGGAGTTGAAGGACGATCATCCACCCTCGCTGATCGGGCTGGAGCGGCGGGCCGACAGCGACCGCGACCGTTTGCAGACGGCGCTGCGCTCCGCCGGCTATTACGACGCGAAGCTGGACATCCGCATCGAGGATCCTGCCGCGACCGGCACTCTGCCTGCGGGAGGGGAGGCGGCGCCGGTCAAGGTGACGGTGGCGGTGACTCCGGGACCGCTCTACCACATCAAGACGGTGACGGTGTGCGGCGCCGCCAACTCCACTGGCGGCTCCACACTGCCGAAGGAGGTCGCGACCGACGATCTCGGCCTCGCCGCCGGCTCCCCCGCGGTGGCGCAGAAGGTGCTGGACGCCGAGTCGGAGCTGGTTGGACGGCTGACCAAGCGCGGTTACGCCTTCGCCAAGGCATCGGACCGCGAGGTGGTGGTCGATCATTCCGACCGGACGATGGATGTCGCCTACACCGTCGACCCCGGCCCGCTGACCCGTTATGGGGCCACCCGGATCGAAGGGCTGCAGAAGGTCGACGAGGATCTGGTGCGCGGGCGCCTCGCCTGGAAGGAGGGGCAGGTCTACGACCCCGGCGCCACCGACCGGGCGCGGCAGGACATTGCGGCCCTTCAGGTCTTCGACACCGTGCGCGTGCGGATGGCGGACGAACCGGGGCCGGACGGCGTAACGCCGGTGATCGTCACGGTCAGCGAGCGCAAGCGCCGTTTCATCGGCGGCGGCGTCACCTATTCGACGCAGGACGGGCTGGGCGCCAACGCCTATTGGGGCCACCGCAACCTGTTCGGCGGGGCGGAGCAGCTGCGCCTCGGCGTCGAAGTCGGGCGTGTGGCCGGATCGTCCGGCGGCACGTCGAGCAAGGGCAACGACCTGCCGGACCTGCGCTTCAGCGTCAATTTCCGCAAGCCCGACTTCCTGGCGGTGAAGCAGTCGCTGCTGGTCAATTTCGCCGTGGTGAACGACCAGCCGCCGGCCTACAGCCGGGTCGCGTCGGAACTGACGGTCAAGCTGGAAAGGCCGCTGACCGATCAACTGACCATCAGCTATGGTGTGACCGGCGAGCGCGGGCGGGTGCGGACGGAGGACAAGACCTATCAGACCTCCTTCATCGGCGTGCCGCTGGGGGCGGCCTGGAACGGCACCGACAATCTGCTGAACCCCACCTCCGGCCAGCGGGCCTCGCTGCAGGTGACGCCCTGGTTCCCGGTTGGCGGGGATACCGAGTCGCCCTTCACCTCCGTGCTGTTCAACGGCTCGACCTATTACGATCTCGGCAATGACGGGCGCTATGTCGCCGCGGCGCGGATCGGGCTGGGCAGCATCCTCGGCACCTCGCTGTCGGACATCCCGCCCGACCATCGCTTCTATGCCGGCGGCGGCGGCTCGGTGCGCGGCTACGGCTTCCAGAAGGCGGGGCCGCGTGACCGCTATGACGATCCGGTCGGCGGCCGGTCGCTGTTCGAGATCGGGGCGGAACTGCGCATCAAGGTGACGGAGAGCATCGGCATCGTGCCCTTCGTCGATGCCGGCACCGTCTATGATTCGGCCTATCCGGACTTCAGTGAGCCTCTGCGCGTCGGCGCCGGTCTGGGTCTGCGCTACTACACCGACTTCGGCCCGCTGCGCGTCGATGTCGGCGTTCCCCTCAACCCCGCCGACGGCGATGCGCGCTGGCAGCTGTATCTCAGCCTGGGGCAGGCGTTCTGATGGCGCAATTTCGTCCCAATCCTCCGGGACGATGACCGTTTATTGCGGTTGAGACAACGGTGGCGCTGGTGAAAGGGCATGGTGTGACGGCGGTTCGCTTACTTCTGGTCGGTCTGACGATCCTCACCGGCCTGTTGGCCGATCCGCAGCCCGTCCGGGCCTTTTCGCTGTTCTCCGGCGATACCGCCCGTGAGTGGTTGACGGAGAAGATCGAGGGGGCGGTCGAATCGCCGGATATGCACCTGAAGCTCGGCGCGATCGAAGGCAGCATTCCCACCGACTTCACCATCTCCACCGTCACGCTGGCCGACAGCCAAGGCGTCTGGCTGACCATCGACCGGCTGCATGTGGTGATGTCGCCATCCGCCCTGTTCATGCGCAGTGCCAGGATCGATGCGCTGGAAGCGGCGTCGGTGTCGGTGACCCGCGCACCGGTCAGCACCCAGCCCGCCACGCCGTCCGACCCCAACGCCTCGCTGCTGCCCAGCCTGCCGGTGGACATCGATCTGAAAAAGCTGGTGGTCGAACGGCTGGACCTGGCGCCGGCGCTGCTGGGCGAACAGGCCGTGCTGCGCATTGCCGGCTCGGTGCTGTTGGAGCATGGCGGCGGGGCGCTGAACGCAAACCTGTCGGTGGCGCGCATCGACGACAAGCCCGGCAAGGCCGATCTGGTCGCCGCCTTCGATCCTGGCAAGAACACGCTCAACCTGTCGGTCAACGCGTCGGAACCGGCGGGCGGCGTCATGGCCCGCGCGCTGTCGATGCCGGGCCTGCCACCGGTCGAACTGGCGTTGAAGGGCGACGGCACGCTGGACGACTGGACCGGCAAGCTGACCGCAACCGCCGGCGAGGCGGCATCGCCTACCGGCACGTTGAATGCCGACGCCACCATCAAGAAGGCGCCGGAGGGGCATCTCCTGACGCTCGCGGCCGGCGGAAATTTCGCGCCGCTGATCGCTGGATTGGCGGGAGACACGGTGACTCCGCTGATCGGTCCCAGCCCGACGCTGAACGCGACCGTGCTGCGGGCGCCGTCGGGGGCCATCACCCTGCGTCCGCTGGCGCTGACCGTCGCCGCCGCGAATGCGACGGTGAATGGCGACATCGGCGCCGACTACAATAGCCTCAACCTGCGGTGGACCGTCCAGGCCGGGCCGGACTCCACCCTGCATCCGCTGGTGCCGCTGTCCTGGCGCGAGGGGGTGGTGGAAGGCTCCGCCGAAGGGGCGCTGAGCGCGCTGAACGTCGCGGTGAACGCCACTCTGCGCGACCTCGCGGCCGACGATCCGGCGCTGTCCCGCCTGACCGGTCCGGAGACCACCCTGGCCGCCCGCGCGCGGATCGACACCGGCAGCGGCGGGATCGGGCTGGAGACGCTGACGCTGAACGCCGCCGCCGCGCGGGCCGAGGCGAAGGGGACCATCGGTGGCTGGGGCCAGACGGCCGACCTGACGCTCAGCGCCAGCGCCGACGACCTCGCCCCGCTGTCGAGCCTCGCCGGCCGGCCGCTGGCCGGCGCCGTGGCACTGTCGGGGCCGGTCAAGCGAGTCGCCGACGGCACGCTGACCGCCGATCTGACCGGTAGCCTCGACCGCCTCTCCACCGGCACCCCGGCCGACGCGGTGCTGGGCGACAAGGCGACGCTGGCGCTGGCGGCGCGCATGGAGCCCGACGGCGCCATGCGGCTGACCGACCTGACGGTGGATGGTCGCAACGGCAAGCTGACCGGCACCGCGGCTCTGGCGGACAACAAGGTCGATGCGCGAACCACCCTGACGGTGGCGAAGCTGGAACCGCTGGGCACGGCGCTCGGCACGCCGATGGAGGGAGCGGCGACGCTTGAGGCGACCGCCCGCGGCCCGCTCGACGCCATCCAGGCGCAGGCGACGCTGAACGCCCGCGACCTCGTGGTGCAGGGCCGCCGGCTGGGCGCCACGGAGGTGAAGGCGACCGCCGCCGGCCTGCCGGCCACGCCGAACGGCACGGTGTCGGCCCGCACCAACCTGGACAAGACTCCGCTGTCGCTCGACGGGCGCTACGCGCTGCGTGAGCAGACGCTGCGGCTGGACGGGCTGACCATTGCCAACGGCACCAACCGGATCACGGGCGAGGCGCAGGTGGCGCTCGACACGCTGCTCGCCACCGGCCGGCTGGAGGGCAAGCTGCCCAACCTGAACGGCCTGTCGGAACTGGCGGGCATGCCGCTCGGCGGTGGGGCGAGCTTCACCCTGGCGCTGGACGGCAAGGGCGGCAAGCAGGCCGCCAGCCTGACCGCCGACGCCAGCAATCTTCGGGTGGATGGCGAAGGCGGACCGCTGCTGACCGCCCGGAAGCTGACGGCCAAGGCCGACGTCGCCGACGCGCTCGGCACCCCCACCGGCAAGGCGCGGGTGGAGATGACCGACGGCAACGCCGCGGGCAACGACCTGCGCAGCGTCACCGCCTCCGTCGACGGGTCGCTGGCGAAGGCCAGCTTCCAGGCCAACGCCAATGGCGCCGGCGCGCAGCCGGTCGCGCTCGACCTCGCCGGTGGGCTGGCGATGGATGGCGGCGTGACCCGCATCCGGCTCGACCGCCTGCAGGCGCGCTATGCCGGCGAGGATCTGCGGATGACCGCCCCCGCCACCATCCTGCTGGCCGACCGCCGCTATGAGGTGAAGGAACTGCGGCTGTCGTCCGGCAATGCCCGGCTGGCCGCCGACCTGGGCCTGAACGGCGAGCGGCTGAGCGGCGAGCTGACCATCGACCGCCTGCCGCTGGCGCTGGCGAAGCTCGCCAGCCCGACGCTGGCGCTGGATGGCGTCGCCAATGCGCGCGCGTCGCTGGGCGGCACGCTGCGCAACCCGCGTGCCGACGCCACCCTGCGGATCAGCGGGTTGAAGGCGCAGCAGACCACCCAGGCCGGACTGCCCGGCATCGACGCCACGGCGGACATCCAATGGCGCGACCGCCGGCTGACTCTGGCCAGCCGGGTCGCGATGCCGAAGAATGCCGGCACGCTGACCGCCAACGCCGCCCTGCCGCTGGTGATGGACCCGGACAGCTACGCCGTCAGCGTGCCGCCCAATGGCGCTCTGGAGGCGGCGGTCGACGGCACGGTGGATATGTCTCTGGCGAACGACCTGCTCGCCGCATCGGGCGACCGGGCACGCGGATCGCTGCGGCTGGACGTGCGGGCCGGCGGCACGGTGGGCAAGCCGACTCTCGGCGGATCGGTGGTGCTGGCGAACGGGCGTTACGAGAACCGGGCCTCGGGTGCCGTCATCACCAACATCGAGGCGAGGCTGGTCGGCGACGGCGACGTCTTCACCATCCAGAGCTTCCGCGGCCGGACCCGCAACGGCGGGGCGATCACCGCCAATGGCGTCATCCGTCCGGGTGCCGCCGCC